>WQTX01000054.1 GCA_009786075.1 Bacteroidota bacterium
GCAATAACAACTGCAAAAGGCAGACTTGTCGGCGCAGTAGAAGGCACAGCAGACGGGCAATATGCCGCAGGTTCTATCAAAAAACTTGAAGATGCAATAGCTGTTGCCGAAGGTGTGTATAATGATGGCTGCGTTCTTAGCGTAACCAATGCTACTTCGACATTAAATGCGGCTATATCGGATTTCGATAATGCTAAAAATACGCTTGATAAAAAACCGCTTCAAGATGCAATTGCCGATGCTACACCAAAAGCTGTCGATGCAAATTCATGTACGGCTACTCCCGCCGGTAAATACCCTGTTGATGCAGTTGCCGCTATGAAAAAAGCTCTTGCAGATGCACAAGGCGTATTAGCAACGGCTACTACACAAGCTCAAATAACCGCTGCTGTAACAGCTCTTAACGAAGCGGTTACAACATTTAACGGTACAATAATTACAACCGACAAAACACTTCTTAATAGTGCGTTACTTGCTGCAAATGGAAAATATTTGCCTGCTAAAGACGATTGTGAAGCTAACGGTTGCTACAAAGCAGGTTCAAAAGCTACATTCAAAACAGCAATAGATGCTGCGCAAACAGTGGCAAACAATCCTTGCGCTCTTCAACCGGCTGTTGATGAGGAACTTGCAAAATTGATTGCTGCCGAAGAAATCTTCGACAAGGCAAGAATTGATGTTGATAAAAAAGCTCTTCAAGATGCGACTGCTGCTGCCAAAAAATTGCGTAGCGATAACGCTAATAACATAGGCGACGGCGACGGAATGTACCCACAATCGGCACTTAACGCATTGAATACTGCAATTACAGCAGCCGACAATGAATTGGGCAGCAATGCTTCGACTCCTGCAACGGTTGCCGCTGCCGTAACAGCTATTGAAAAAGCTATGGACGATTTCAAAAAAGAAAAACTATCGGTTGATAAAGGCGAACTTGCTGTTCTTATTGTTGTTGCAGAAGAGATACACAAAGATGCAAAAACCGCAGGTGGTAACAACCATTTCCCGCCAAATGCAAAAACAATATTTGGTAATGCAATTCAAACAGCAACCGCTGTAAAAGATGCCGCAGGTTCTTCGCAAGCCGCAGTAGATGCTGAAACTGAAACTCTTAAAGATGCCATAGATGCATTCTTTGCAACTCAAATCAAAACCGACAAAGGTGCTCTTACTACTGCAATTGAAACAGCCGAAGGAATTAATGCAACTGTAGGTACCGAAGCAGGCGAATACCCGCAATCGGTGGTTGATGCTCTTGCAACTGTTCTTGCAACTGCAAAAGGCGTGAAAGCAAACGAAGATGCTACACAACAGCAAATTAATAATGCTACAACAAATCTTACCAATGCAATTACCACATTGCAAAATGCTGAAATTAAACTTGTGAAAACACCGTTGGAAAAAGCAATTGCCGAAGCAAAATTAGCGAACAAAGGCGAAGACGGCGGTAAATACCCGCAAGCCGATGCCGATGCGTTTGCCGGTGCAATTGCGAAAGCTGAAGGAATATTGACTTCTGCAACTAAAAATGCTGAAATCGCAGCTGCTGCTAAGGAATTAGACGATGCTCGTATGGCTTATCTTGCTTCGGCAACTGTTCTTGATACAGAACCGTTGGAAGATGCAATTGCCGATGCGCAAGAAGTGCTTGGCAATGCAACAATTGACGAAACAGAAGAAGGCGCATATCCGCAAGCTGCTGCCGATGCTCTTGCACAAGCAATTAAAGATGCCGAAGAAGCTTTGGCAAATGCAACAATACCACAAGACGTGGTTGGTGCAATAAAAGACCTTGAAAATGCCGTTAAAGATTTTGAAAGCAAAGTAAACCAAGCGGCAGCGCTTGATAAATCGAAACTGCAAGCTGCAATTACCGAAGCCGAAACCGCAATTGACGGTACAGTAAAAGGTAATGGCAATGGTCAATATTCTGCCGATGTATATGAGGCTTTGGAAAATGCGTTGAGCAATGCAAAAATAACCTTTACTACCGGAACTAAACAAGCACAAATAGATGGAGCAACCAGTGTGCTTAAAGACGCTCTTGATGCCTTTATTCCAAATGAAGTTGACGCACAACCGTTGAAAGACCTTATTGTAACTGCAACAGTTCTTCACGGCGCTGCTAAGGAAGGTACTGCAAACGGAGAGTATGTAGTAGGTTCAAAAGCAATATTTGAAAATGCTATAAAAGTTGCACAAGCAGTTGTAGATAATGCCGGTTCTTCGACTGACGACATTGCCGCTGCAATAAGCAATTTGGAAAATGCAATAAAACTATTCAAATCTAAGAAAATTGACTTGGAAGAAGCTCTTAACGGATTACTTGCCCTTATTGCCGAAGCAGAAGCTAAATTAGGTGCTGCCAAACCAGGTACAGGTAATGGGTTCTACTTAGAAGCAAAAATTGATACATTCGACAAAGCAATTCAAGCTGCGCAAGCAGTAGCCGACAATTCGGCATCAACGCAAGGCAATATAACCGATGCCAAATTTGCCTTACAAGATGCAATCGACGCATTCAAACCTGAGGTAGTAAATAAAGATGCCTTGATTGCACAGCTTGCTATTACCAAACCTAAATTTACAGGAAACAAATTCGGTACTGCAAATGGCGAATATCCTGCTGCAATAGGAGCTGCATTGGAAAAAGCAATTAAAGATGCCGAAGAATTGACTACCGGCTTAAAAGCTGCACAAGCCACACAAACCGAAGTAAATAATGCTCTTGCCGCATTGACTCTTGCTGAGGAAAATTTTGATAAATCAGCGCCAAACATTGTTGACATAGAATCTTTAATTGCAAAAGTTGCCGCTGCTGAGACTAAACTTAACTCGGTAGGGTATGGCATATTTGACGGACAAAAACCCGAATCGGCAGAAACACCATTGAAAGAAGCAATTGCTGCTGCAAAAACGGTAATTGCCGATGACCAATCCACAGCTGCCCAAGTGGAAATTGCTCTTGCCAAATTGAATGATGCCATGACTAATTGGGACAATACTCCGGCAGTTAAAATTAACACCGATGCTTTAGTTGCAGAAATTGCTAAGGCAGATGGCTTATGGAAATCAGTAGAATATGGTAACCAAAACGGCGAAAAACCCGAATCGGCAGGCAAAGCGTTGAAAGACGCGATAGACGCTGCACAAGCAGTGGTTGACAAAGTAGGCAAAAAAGAAGCCGTACAACAAGATGTCAACCAAGCCCTTGCCGCATTGACTGCTGCCATAGATACATGGGAGAAAGTTCCTGTGAAAAATGTTGACAAAACAGCATTGAACAAAGCAATTGCCGATGCCGATGCTGCTCTTAAAGATGCAGTGGAAGGCGAAGAATTTGGTCAATATGCCAAAGATTCAAAAGCTATTCTTCAAGCAGCGATAAATAGTGCAAAAGCCGTAGCCGATGAGCAATCAGCAATTGATGCTGCTACCGCTACATTGAACACTGCAATTGCAACATTCGAAAGCGGAAAAGTTACTGTTGATAAAGGAGCATTGAAAACACAACTTGCTGCTGCTGAGAAACTACGTGACAATACAGTATTTGGCTACGACGAAGGTCAATATCCCGCATCGCTTGGCGAAGACTTAAGAGATGCAATTGCTGCTGCCGATGCCGTTGTTAAAAATTCACAAGCTACGCAAGGTGACGTAAGTGATGTGCTTGCAAACTTGAATGCAGCTATTGCCGCTGTTGAAGCTGCTAAACCGATTGTATTCGACAGAACAGCATTGAACAAAGCAATTGCCGATGCCAAAAATGCTCTTGTAGGTGCGGTAGAAGGCAATGACCTTGGTCAATATGCTACCGGTGCAATAGCTACTCTTCAAGCAGCAATTGTTAAAGCCGAAGCTGCACGTGACGAAGCCAAACAACAATCGCTAATTACTGCTGCTGCCGGAGCATTGAACGATGCTATTGCTACATTCGGAACGCAAAAAATCACTACTGATAAAGCTGCTTTAAAAGCAAAAATTGCCGAAGTGCAAGCACGAGTTGCTCATGTTGAAAATCCGAATAATAATCTTATAGGTAATGCTGATGGTCAATTCCCGCCAGCAAGTGTAAGTGCGTTGAAAACTGCCTTGACCAAAGCGCAAACTACTGCAAACGGCAAAAGTTTAGAACAATCGCAACAAGAAGTTGATAAAGCTTACACTGATTTGAATGCTGCACTTAATGAATTTGAAAAGAGCGTAATAATTATTGACAAAACAGCATTGGGGTATGCATTGGCTGAAGCAAACGATAAGATAAAAACTTCTCCAAAAGGCAATGGCGATGGAATGTATCCTGAATTTGCATTTACTGATTATCAAAGAGTAATTAATGTGGCACAAGAAGAATACGCTAATCCAAGTTCAACGCAAGACAATGTTAATGCACAGGTAAAAGCTTTGGCAGATGCAAAAAAAGCTTTTGAAGGCACAATCAACAAAGTTACAAAAGATGCCTTGGGAGAGTCTATACAAAAAGCTCAAACAGCATGGAGTGTAGCTAATGATGAATGTGAACACCACGATTGCTATCCTCTCGGCTCTAAACAAACCTTATACAATGCTCTCGAAGAGGCAAATAAAGTACTAAGCAATGCCGGTGCAAGCCAGTCGGAAGTAAATGCTGCGAAAAATGCAATTGATGATGCGTATAAAACCTTTGAAGACGGCAGATATAAGGTTGATAAATCGGCTTTGGCAACGTTGATTACACAATCACAAGGTAATCACGCGATTGCTCAAGAAGGCGATAATCCGGGTCAATATAAAGTGGGTTCAAAAGATATCTTTGCAGCAGCTATTCAAGCAGCCAATGAGGTACACACACATCCTACTGCTACACAATCAATGATTGACAAAGCTCACGAAGATTTGAAAACTGCGAATAAAGCCTTTGAAGATGCACAAAATGCACGAATAGACAAAACAACGCTTAGTGATCTAATTGATGAAGTAACAGACTTGTATAGAAATTCAATAGATAATGATAATTACCCGGCTGCTGAAAAACAAAAATTACAGACAGCAATGAATGCGGCACAAGCAGTTAAAAACTCAATTACTGCTACACAAGACGATGTTAGTAAAGCTGTGGCAGACCTTAACAAAGCAAAAAATGATTTCTTAAATTCTGCTATAGTTCTCGACACAGAGCTATTGAAACAAACAATAGCCAAAGCCGAAGCGAGATTGAAAGAAGCAAATAGCAAAATTGGTGAAGCGCCGGGTCAATATAAACCATCGGTGGTAAGCGCACTTACTTCGGAATTAGTAACAGCCAAAGCAGTACTTGCATCGGCTACTACTCAACCGGTGTTGACCGACGCATACAACAGTTTGATGACTGCAATTAACAACTGTACTCCTAACGAGTTTGAAATGGGCGCATTGAATACATTAATTGCTGCGGTACAAACTGCAATAGATAATGCTCCGATTCACATTCCATGTAATAAGGCCGATGGGTATCCGGTTTCAGCTTACACTCAAATCAATACGCGTTTGAATGCAGCGAAGAAAGCTAAAATACTTACCCAATCTGATGTTGATGCAGCATACGCCGACTTGTCTGCCGCATACGAAATATTCGAACTTTCATGGGTAGTAGACGCAGATGTATGCCCCGTAGGAATAGACGAAGTAGAAGCATCGGCATTGCGAGTGTACCCAACGTTTGCTACCACAAGCATTACCGTATCGGCTGCAAAAACTATTCGCACTGTTGCAGTAGTTTCACTAAGCGGTGCTACGGTTGCTTTTGAAATGTCAAACAATACTCAAATTACAGTTGATGTAGCGAAACTCTCACAAGGAACCTACATGGTAGTGGTAACATTCGACGACAATAGCGTGGAAAAACAAACTATCATTAAAAAATAGGAAATTGTTATAATTAAAAAAAGGGCTGTCTTTTAAAGGCAGCCTTTTTTTTATTATCTTTGCAACTGAAAAATATGCCAATAAGATAATATGCCAATGTGAAACTTCGTGCGTCAGCCAATTGGCACATTTGCATATTGACGAATTGGCACATTGTAATCCTAATACCTAATCCCTATGACCTCACACTCAAATACCGCCACCCTCCTAATCCACTGCAAAGACCAAAAAGGTTTGGTTGTATCGGTTACCGAATTTATATTGAACAACAACGGTAACATTCTTTACTTAGACCAACATGTAGACCGCCACGAAGCCGAATTTTTTATGCGTGTGGAATGGGATTTAACCGATTTTTCTATTCCCACCGAAAAAATAAGCGATTATTTCGAGACGCTTATTGCCGGCAAATTCACTATGAGTTATCAATTACACATAAACACTGCCGTGCCGAATGTGGCAATTTTTGTATCGCACCTGCCGCATTGTATTTACGATATTATTTCGCGGGTACGTTCGGGCGAATGGAACATCAACATTCCTTTGATTGTAAGCAATCACGAAAAATTGCGCCATGTGGCTGAGGAATTTACTATTCCTTATTATGTACTGCCGGTTACCGCCGAAAACAAACAGGAGCAGGAGCAAAAAACAATTGAATTGTTGCGTGCGCACAACGTTGATTTGGTAATTTTGGCTCGCTATATGCAGGTGGTTTCGCCGGAATTTATTCGAGAATTTCCGAATAAAATTATCAATATTCATCATTCGTTTTTGCCGGCATTTCCGGGTGCAAAACCCTATCATTCGGCGTACGAACGCGGTGTAAAATTGATAGGCGCCACCAGCCACTACGTAACCGCCGACTTGGATGCCGGACCAATCATAGCGCAGGGCGTGAGCGACGTGTCGCACAAAGATAGCGTGGCAAATATGATACGCAAAGGTTTGGATTTGGAAAAAATAGTGCTGTCGAAAGCAATTTGGTCGCACGTGCAGCACAAAACTTTGGTGTATAATAATCGAACTATTGTGTTTGAATAATCATAAAATTTAGAACGCAGATGACACGGATTACGCAGATTTTCACAGATTTTTTATTTTGAATTTAATTTTATTATCTGTGTAAACCCCGAAGGGCTCGACGAAGTCAACCTTTAGCTCGGCGCAGCCAATCCGCGTCATCTGCGTTATCCGCGTTCCCCCTCAAAAACAACATATATGAGTAAAAAAAACAAACAATTCCCCGACGCTCGCAAAGGCGACATAACCCTGCAAATTCTCACACTTTTCCGGCAAAACGGCAGGAAAGCGTTTAATTGCAAGCAATTGGCTACCAAGCTGGGTATCAACAATAAAGAAGGAAACCACACGGTGGAAACCTATTTGAACATTTTGCTTGAAAAAGGCGAATTGGAAGAAGTGCAACGGGGTAAATTCCGCTTGAAATCGCGCGGCGGGTACATTACCGGCGTGGTTGAACTCACATCGTACGGCTCGGCGTATGTGGTAAGCGGCGAAGTGCACGAAGATATTTTTGTGGCAGCCGCAAACTTAAATCACGCACTTAGCGGCGACACCGTGAAAGTGTACCTGTTTGCAAAGAAAAACCAGCGGCTCGAAGGCGAGGTGGTGGAAATACTGAGCGAAGGCAGACGTGATTTTGTGGGCATTGTGGAGCGAAATAAAAATTACGCCTTTGTGGTGGTCGATAAAAAACATATTCCCTACGATGTGTTTGTGCCGCTCGACGATTTGCAAAATGCAAAAAACGGGCAAAAAGTAGTGGTGCGTGTGGTCGATTGGTCGAAACGGGCGCGCAACCCAATAGGCGAAGTAATTGAAGTGCTTGGCGATGTGGGCGACAACGAAACCGAAATGCACGCAATTTTGGCGGAATTTGACCTGCCCTACCGTTTTTCTGCCGAAGTAGAAAGAATTGCCGATAGCATTTCCGAAGAAATTTCTGCCGAAGAAATCTCGAAACGCCGTGATTTCCGTGATGTGTGCACATTTACCATCGACCCCGAAGATGCAAAAGATTTCGACGATGCACTGTCGATAGAATTTCAAGCTAACGGTAATTTCCGTGTGGGCGTTCACATTGCCGATGTTACGCATTACGTGCGCCCCGATACGAAATTGGAGGAAGAAACCCGCCTGCGAGCCACATCGGTGTATTTGGTTGATAGAACCGTGCCCATGTTGCCCGAAAAACTGTCGAATAAACTCTGTTCTTTGCGTCCGAATGAAGAAAAATTAACATTTTCGGTGGTATTTGACCTCTCGCCCGAAGCGCACATTGTAAACGAATGGTTTGGGCGTACGGTCATAAATTCCAATCGCCGATTTACCTACGAAGAGGCGCAAAATGTGATAGAAACCGGCGAGGGCGATTTGAAAAATGAGATTTTAACAATGGACATGTTGGCAAAAAAACTTCGTGCGCGGCGATTTGAAAAAGGCTCAATTGCCTTCGACCGCAAAGAAGTGAAATTCCGCATTGACGAACAGGGGAAACCGCTCGGCGTGTTCTACAAAGAGTCGAAAGATTCCAATAAATTGATAGAAGAATTTATGCTTTTGGCGAATAAACGTGTTGCCGAATTTGTGGGCAAACAACACAAACCTGCGCCCACGTTTGTCTATCGTATTCACGATAATCCCGACGAATCGAAGCTGAGCAATTTTGCCCAATTTATTAAAAAATTCGGGTACAGATTGAATACAAGCGGCGGCAAACAAACCGCTAATTCGCTCAACGCGCTTTTGACTCAAATACAGGGCAAAAAAGAGGCGCAATTGTTTGAAACATTGGCTGTGCGGGCTATGGCAAAAGCCGCATATTCCACCACAAATATCGGGCATTTTGGCTTGGCGTTTCCGCACTACACGCATTTTACATCGCCCATTCGCCGTTACCCCGACATGATGGTACACCGCCTGCTCGACCGTTATTTGCAAAAGCAAAAATCGGCTTCGTTTGAAGAATACGAGGAAAACTGCCGTCATTCGTCGAGCCGCGAACAGCTTGCCGCCAATGCCGAACGGGCTTCGATAAAATACAAACAAGTGGAATTTATGAAAGACCACATTGGCGAGGAATTTACGGGCATCATTTCGGGCATTACCGAACGGGGATTTTTCGTAGAACTTTCCGATAGCTTATGCGAAGGCATGGTTCCAATTCGCGAACTCACCGACGACCAATATTTGTTTGACGAAAAAAATTACTGTCTGCGAGGCAGATTTACCCACCGCACCTTTACCTTTGGCGACGAAGTACGCGTAAAAATTGTGCGTGCCGATTTGCTGAAGCGGCAATTGGATTTTGTGCTAAGCCCCCTAAATCCCCCTCAAGGGGGACTTGGAGCAGGGACTAACCTCGTAGAATTGTGCAATGAATAAAATTAAATAGAAACAAAACAAATAACAAATCGCTCTTTAAGCCCCCTGAGGGGGTTGGGGGGCTTTAGTATTAACAATTAAACCACGTTTCTTTCTCCTCCCCCTTGAGGGGGAGGTCGGGAGGGGGCTTTTAACTTATGAACACACAACTTTTACAAACAATCAACGAATTATCATCACCCACGTCATACAACAGAGTGTATCACGAGCCGAATCACGGCATGCCAATGCCTTCCACCGAAACCATGAAAGAAATTGTTGCGCTCCTGCGCGAAATTATTTTTCCGGGTTATTTCGGCGTTGATAGTCTCGACGAAGAAATTATACACTATCACACTGGTGTGAATGTTGAGAAATTATACGAAATTCTTTCGGAACAAGTTAAACGGGGTTTGTGTTTTGACTGCAAGATGCCTGCTCCTACAAAATCGCACTGTGCACAGTGCGAAATTAAAGCGCAAAAAATAGCGACTGCATTTATTCAAGAATTGCCCGAAATTCGCCGCATACTTTCAACCGACATTCAAGCTGCTTACAATGGCGACCCTGCGGCTCATTCCATTGGCGAAATAATTTTTTGTTACCCTACGGTAAAGGTTTTACTCAATTATCGTGTGGCGCACGCTTTGGTAAAATTGAATGTACCGTTGCTGCCGCGCATTATTTCCGAATTGGCTCATTCCGAAACCGGTATTGACATTCACCCCGAAGCGCAGATAGGCGAATATTTTTGTATAGACCACGGAACGGGCGTGGTTATTGGCGCAACGTCGATAATTGGCAATCATGTGCAAATTTATCAAGGTGTAACGCTTGGCGCAAAAAGTTTCCCACTCGACGAAAACGGCAATCCTATAAAAGGTGTTGCCCGCCACCCGATTGTGGAAGATAATGTTATCATATATGCCAACGCCACCATTTTGGGCAGAATTACAATAGGAGAGGGGGCAATAATTGGCGGTAATATGTGGATTACCAACGATGTGGCGAAAGGAGAGAAGGTTTCGCAATCGCACGGGATTTGATTTTTTGTTGAAAAGAGTTGCATTTCAGACGATTATGCACTATATTTGTAAGTTATAAATTAGAGTTCATCTGGCTAATCCAAGTTGAACTAATGCAAAAAAAGCAATGACTACAAGGTCGTTGCTTTTTTATTTTTCGGAAACTTTTGTAATTTTTTTGAAAAATAGTATCTTTGCTGTATTAAATTCATCTCGCTATGCGTTCTACAACAGATTTTTTAACTAAACTAACGCAATTCAAACAACTCTATTCTTCGGAATATGGCGTTGAGCGTATTGGGGTTTTTGGTTCGGTGGCTCGTGGAGAGCAAAAAGAAGATAGCGATGTGGACATTTGTGTGGAAATGAAAAAGCCCGATATGTTTTTGCTTGTTGAGTTGAAAGAAAAATTACAAAACACGTTTGGTAGCAACGTTGATGTGGTTCGTTTGCGAGAAAATATGAATCCGTTTTTACTGAATAGAATAAAAAAGGAGGCTTTATATGTTTGACAAAGAACTTATTATAGAAATTTTGCAACAAGTAAAATATGCCATTAACAGAATTTTATCGACAGCAGATACAATTATAATACCCGAAGATTACGCAACAACACTTGTGGGAGTGGAACGTTTGGAAAGTACGTGTATGTTACTTACTGCAATTGGCGAAAGCATTAAAAATATTGACAAACGAACCGATAAAACTTTTCTAAACAATTATGCTTCAATAGAATGGAAGAAACTAATGGCAATGCGCGATATAATCGTTCATCGTTATTTCGACATTGATGCGGAAGTAGTATTTGATGTTGTGAAAAATAAATTGCCGGATTTAAAAAATACGGTATCTTTAATGATAGCTGATTTACAAGAACAAGAAAGTAAGTTCAATTAAAAATCTTCTTTGCGCAAATGCAACAAAAAACTCCCGACAGAAACATTCCATCGGGAGTTTTTTATATGTTAAACCTGTTAAGTTTCAAAAACTTAACAGGTTTTTGGTTAAACTTACTTCGCCTGCGAAAGCGCCACAGCCACAGCCACCGAAGCACCCACCATTGGGTTGTTACCCATACCGATAAGTCCCATCATTTCTACGTGAGCAGGTACTGATGATGAACCGGCGAATTGAGCGTCGGAGTGCATACGGCCCATAGTGTCGGTCATACCGTATGAAGCTGGTCCGGCAGCCATATTATCGGGGTGCAGGGTGCGACCTGTTCCGCCGCCCGATGCTACCGAAAAATATCGTTTGCCTTGTTCCATACATTCTTTTTTGTATGTTCCCGCCACAGGGTGTTGGAAACGGGTAGGGTTTGTAGAGTTTCCTGTGATAGAAACATCAACACCTTCTTTGTGCATAATGGCAACACCTTCACGCACATCGTCGGCTCCGTAGCAATTTACTTTTGCACGAGCGCCTTCTGAGTAGGCTATACATTTTACTTCTTTCACTTCGCCGGTAGCATAGTTGAAAACGGTTTCTACGAAGGTAAATCCGTTGATGCGAGCAATAATTTGCGCAGCATCTTTACCCAAACCGTTAAGAATTACACGGAGCGGCTCTTTGCGCACGCGGTTTGCCGATTGAGCAATACCAATAGCGCCTTCGGCAGCAGCGAACGATTCATGTCCGGCAAGGAAAGCGAAACATTTAGTTTCTTCGCGGAGCAACATTGCAGCCAAGTTTCCGTGTCCGATACCTACTTTACGGTCGTCGGCAACAGAACCCGGAATACAGAATGCTTGCAAACCTTCGCCAAGTGTGGCAGCTATGTCAGCCGCTACGGTTTGACCTTTTTTAATGGCAATTGCAGCACCTACGATATACGACCACATTGCATTCTCGAACGCAATCGGTTGAATATCTTTTACAATTTGATATACATCGACACCTTTGGCATCGCAAATTTGTTTTGCTTCTTCAATAGAAGAAATTCCATACGAATTAAGAACTGCATTGATTTGTTTAATTCGTCTGTCGTAACTTTCAAATAATGGCGTATTTTTTTCTGATGACATAATTTCTTCCTCCTATTCTTTACGTGGGTCAATAACTTTAACTGCTTCTTCAATACGTCCGTATTTGCCCGATGCTTTTTTCACTGCTTCGTTGGCGTCCATTCCGGTTTTTATCATATCCATCATTCTGCCCAGACTTACAAAACGGTAGCCAATAATTTGACCGTCTTTGTCTAAACCGATTTCGGTAATGTAACCTTCTGCCATTTCCAAATAACGGGGTCCTTTTGCCGATGTGCCGTACAATGTGCCGGTTACACCGCGCAAACCTTTACCCAGGTCTTCCAAACCTGCGCCGATTGGCAATCCGCCTTCGGAGAACGCTGTTTGTGTGCGACCATATACAATTTGCAGGAACAATTCGCGCATAGCGGTGTTAATTGCGTCGCAAACTAAGTCGGTGTTCAATGCTTCGAGAATTGTTTTTTCAGGAAGAATTTCGGCAGCCATAGCCGCAGAGTGTGTCATACCGGTGCAACCGATAGTTTCAATCAATGCTTCTTTGATAATGCCGTCTTTTACGTTAAGGGTTAGTTTGCACGCGCCTTGTTGCGGCGCACACCAGCCCACGCCGTGTGTCAATCCCGAAATGTCGGAAATTTGTTTTGCCCGTACCCATTTCCCTTCCTCAGGTATGGGGGCAGGTCCGTGATTTACGCCTTTTGCTACGCAAATCATACCTTCTACTTCGTGTGTAAAACTCATAATTTATAATGTATTAAAAATTTAAAAATTCGCATTTTGTTTTTTGCGCCGTAAAGATATGATTTTTTACAATCGGAGTGAAAAATTAGTCTAAAATTTCGACAAATTTTTATTTTGAGTAATATTTATTTATGTTCTTTTTTGTATTATCTTTGCCTTTGTCGAATCCAATTTGAAACAAACATAAAACGGAGAAACCGAAAGCCAAAAGTGGAGGAACTATTAAAACTATTTTATTATGAAAAAACTTTTTACTTTTTTAACAATCAGTGTGCTTACGGCAGCAACAGCATTTTCACAAGTGGAAATCAACGAAGCAAATTTCCCCGATGAAAATTTTAGAAATTGGCTTTTGAAACAATCATACGGAGCGGACGGCACGCTTTCCGCCAATGAAATTGTTAGCATACAAACTATTAATGTTTCTTCGTTACAAATAACCGACTTAACAGGTATAAACTATTTTACTTCGCTTAAATTTTTGGATTGCTACGACAATCTACTCAACTCGCTTGATGTTTCACAGTTGGCAGCCCTTCAATATTTGAACTGCTGGAACAATCAACTCACTTCGCTTGATGTTTCGAATTTGAAAAGTCTTAAAGGTGTGGAGCGTTACAACCAAACTCCAACCCTTACTTTAACCCTGCAAGATGATGGTGTATATAGTCTTGCAATAGCATTGAACAATCCCACAGGATTTGTCGATGGCATTACATACGCCGACGGCAAACTGACAAGCAGCAGCAAGACCATTGCAAGTTCGCCTTTTGAAGTAGATGTAGTGGGACGTGCTGTAAAAATGAACGGCACGCTTACCTTGCTATATAGAGATAATGCCCTTCCCGAATGTGATGGCGGTATTGCCATAGACGAAACCAATTTTCCCGATGATAATTTCAGAGCATGGGCATTGGCGCAATCGTGGGGAAAAGATGCGTGTATTTCCGATAGCGAAATAGTGGGAATTACAAGTATTAATGTTTCCGGCAAAGGAATAAAGGATTTGACAGGTATCGGTTATTTTACCGCACTTACGGAATTGTATTGTTACAACAACGAACTCACTTTGCTCGATGTGTCGAATTTGACAAACCTTGAAACACTGAATTGCAGCAACAACCAACTGATAAGGCTTGATGTTTCGGATTTGAACAATCTTGCAAAGTTGAATTGCGATAATCAAAGTCCTGAATTTGAGTTGATAACTGAAAAAGGCACTAATGTACCGGTAATTACAAATAGCGTTCGCCAAATAATAGGATTTTACAGCATATTGGGTGCAAAATTAGACAAAAAACCGCAAAGCGGCGTGTATATTGTGTTGTATAACAATGGCGAAACTGAAAAAGTAGCGAAGAAATAAAACTCACAGCCCTCGCACTATTCGTTTGATTTTATGCACAATACTCCGTTCCGAAAAAGGCAAAATATCGCTCAACAATTCTTTATATTCGGGCAGTAAATCGGGGTACCGTTTGGCAATTATTTCCGAAATTGTTAACGCATGAGTTTTTACGCCGATGGGAATAGTCATTGAGCGTAGCAAATTCACGCAAAAATCGAACAATTCGCCCTCACGAGTGGCATTCTCGGGCAAATATATTACGAGCCAACGCAGAATTTCACGTGTATGTCCGGTGTGCACCGTTTGTGGCAGAAATGCAATAATAGTGTCAATATGTGCATCAATAGCTGTTTTGTTTTTGGGTAAATAATGCGAAATAATCCACGCACAATAGCGAGCCTGCGGTTGCCGGTGCGAAAGTGCCGTGCTAAGTACAAAATCAAAACTCACATCGCCACGTTCAAGCGTTGCAAGCATTTGCGGCATTGAAAAATGAATGGTTTGCAGGTTGTTTAGAAATTGTTGTTCGTTGGAGGTCATTGAGCGGAGTCGAAATGTGGTCATGTGGAAATTTTGAGATTTCAAATTTTTTATTGCAAATTTATGTAAAAAATTTCTACCTTTGTAATTGGATTGAAAATGAAACACAGAGCATTGAATCACCTGATAATTTTATTAAAGAAATTGATAACTATGCACGAGTATAGTTAATAAAAAAAACGGAGTAGCCGAAAGCCGTAAGTGGAGGTATAATTTAAAATTTTTACATTGTATGGAAATGACAAGTACACAAAACACAACTCAAGCGCAGAACTATCGCTTTCAATTTTTTGGAAAAGGTTCTGAATTTTTCTCTATTATGATTGTAAATTGGCTGTTGACGCTGATTACATTAGGGATTTATTATCCATGGGCACGCGCCAAACGACTCAAGTACATTTTTGGACAAACCGCTCTTAACGATGAACGTTTCAATTTTGCAGGAACAGGTAAAGAAATGTTTCGAGGATTTATTAAAGTAATTTTGTTCTATATTGTTATTATGGCAGTTTATATACTGCTTGTGCTCCAACAAAAACCGTTTATGGCATTTCTTGCGATTGTGTTTTTAATGGCATCGTTTTTTGCTCTTTACCCACTTATTGTTCACGGCGCATTCCGTTACCGTATGTCACGCACTTCGTATCGTGGAATACGTTTCGGGTATCGCGGCAACAGAACGGAACTTATCAAAAATTGTATCAAATGGAGTTTACTAACCATTGTTACATTTGGTATTTATGGTGCGTGGATGAGTATGAATGTACGCCGTTACACACATCAAAACATTCGTTACGGTAATGTTGAATTTAACAATGCCAGCGACGGTGGGGCTTGGTTTATAATCAATCTGAAAGGGACTTTACTAACGTTGGTTACACTCGGAATTTACAGCTTTTGGTGGCAACGCAATATGTTCAATTACTACATAGACTGCATAAGTATGCAAAAAGGCGAACAAAAAATTCAATGTCATTCCACAGCAACCGGTGGTGGATTTTTCAAACTTATGGTTGTAAATATGTTGATTACGGTTTTCACTCTCGGTTTCGGAGTTGCATGGGCGCAAATGCGCACACAGCGTTTTATTTGGAATAATATTAAAATGGAAGGCGATATTAATCTCGACGAAATTCATCAAACCGAAGCGGAATATACCAATGCCTTTGGCGAAGATGCTATGGATTTCTTTGAAATAGATTTAGCTTAAAGAAAATGCACTATCGTATAGAGGCAAAATATTTTGACGGGCAATCGTCTGTTCCACACCAAATTACGATTGCTGCCATTGACCAACTCGACGAACTTCGTTTGCTCTATGCAAACGGAGCTTCGTTTTCTTGGCAAGTCGATGATTTGTGTTTTGAACAATACGGTAACTGTTTGGAAATACGCAACAAACAATTTTCCGGTGCACTCTTGCAAATTTGCGACGAAGCGTTTTCAAAAATGTTTTTGGCAGCAATGAAACGGAAAAATAAAGTTGACGTACATCATCGAATTTTGAGTATCGGTTTTCCGAAAATTGTTGGCATTGCAGTCGGAATGCTTGCTTTGATAGTTTTGGCATATTTTTATGTATTGCCTCCGGTAGCTGCTAAGTCGGCGGTATTGTTGCCCGAAGAATTCGATACTTATCTCGGTGATATAGGTATGAGAGCATTTCTCTATGAGAATACGATTGATTCCGCTAAAACTGCTCAATTGGAACAGTTTGCGGCACACATAGATTTTGAAAATACTAAACCGTTATATTTTTCCGTAATTGATTCCTATGAAGTTAACGCTTTTGCTTTACCAAACGGACACATTATAGTTTACAGCGGAATTTTAGACAAAATGCAAAATTCGAGCGAATTAGCGGCTTTACTTGCGCACGAGGCGGCGCATGTAAACCATCGCCATTCCGTAAAAATGCTCTGTAATAATCTTGCCGGCTATATACTTATTTCGCTGATTTTTAGCGATGTAAATGGCATAATGGCAGTGCTGGCAGACAATGCGCAGCAACTCCATTCTCTTTCATATTCCCGAAAATTCGAGAACGAATCCGATGAGCAGGGATTGAAAATTTTAATGGACAACCACATTGACCCCAATGGCATGGTGCAATTGTTTGAACTCATTGAAAAAGAAGATAAAATTGCCATTCCCAAAATCATAAGTACGCACCCGCTCACAAGCGAACGTAAAGAAAATATGCAGGAAATTATTGAAAAATCAGAATACAATTTGTTGCCTAACAATGATATGGATTCGATTTTTATGCAGTTGAGGCAATAAAAATAGTACAAATAGTGCCGACATCGTAATTTTCAATTTTTATTGATTATTTTTGTACTTGAATTACAATTACACTATGAATGATTTAGATACATTATTTCGCATTGCAAAATCGCTGCTTATTCAACTTATTGAAACACCGTCAATAAGCGGGGAAGAAGATAAAACGGCTGATATTTTGGAGCGTTTTTTCTACTTGAATAGCTTTGAACCTCAACGTATAGGCAATAATATAATCGTTCGCAACAATAAATTTTCAGAAGCAAAACCAACAATTTTACTCAATTCACACCACGATACCGTAAAACCTGCAAACGGCTGGAATGAGCCTTACAAAGCAATAGAAAAAGACGGAAAAATTTTCGGACTTGGCAGTAACGATGCCGGTGCGCCGCTTGTTTCGCTTATTGCTGCGTTTTTGTATTTTGATTTACAAGAAAATTTGCCTTTCAATTTACTTTTTATAGCCTCTGCCGAAGAAGAAGTTTCGGGTGCCGGTGGTTTGGAATTGGTTATGAAAGAATTGCAAGAGCCGATTTATTGTGCCATTGTGGGCGAACCTACAAGTATGCGTATGGCGGTTGCCGAAAAAGGTTTGCTCGTACTTGATTGTACGGCTCTCGGCGTTGCCGGACACGCAGCTCACGACACCGGCGAAAATGCACTTTACAAAGCCGTTGACGATATTCAAAAATTGCGTTCGTTTGAATTTCCGCATAAATCCGACTTTTTAGGAGCGGTAAAGACCACCGTAACAATGATTCAAGCCGGCACGCAACACAATGTAATCCCCGTTGAATGTACCTTTACCGTCGATGTGCGCAGCAATGAATGTAACACAAATGCCGAAATTTTGCATATTCTCGAAAAAGAACTTTCGCCAACAATCGTAAAAGCCCGTTCGTTGCGCCTTAATTCATCGAAAATAGAACTTTCGCATCCTTTGGTGCAAGCCGCAGAACGCATTGGTTTAGAATTATTTGGCTCGCCCACAATGAGCGACCAAGTGTTTTTGCCCACGATTCCTTCGGTAAAAATTGGTCCGGGCGATACGCTGCGTTCGCATACGGCGAATGAATTTATATTTGAAAGCGAAATACAACAGGGAATAGAAACGTATATACGATTACTTGAAAATTTACAAATATAGCAAATGTGGCTGAGGTTCTCGAAGCCACAATTTTAGAAGAATCCCTTATGTATAAAAACTTTAAAAACACCGGAAATATTGAAATAGTAGCCGGATACAAAAAGAAAGCAGACCATAAAGATTTGATTACAATTTCAAGATTTTTTGCACAAAAAGGCGATAGTGTAACAATAACAACCGACATACATTTTAAAGACGAACAATACAAAGAAGTGTTTGGTGCGCTTATTGGAACTAAATATGAAAGAAAATGTCCCGATTTGATAATTAATGGAAAGTTTTATGAATATGAAAGTTATCAGCCGCCGTTTAATAGTGATAAATTGTATAGAATGTTTTCGAGAGGACTTTCTCAATCTTCAAATATTATTGTAAACAATAACAAGGGAGCATCACATAGATTTATCAAAAACGCAATAGGAAATCGAATAAGATTAGGACAGGCAATAGACGAAGTGTGGGTTTATGAAAAAGGTAAGGCTACACTGTTTTACAAAAAGCAATAGTCTATAAAAAGCAGCAGGGAAGTCGCCTTCCCCCTGTATTGCACGAATCCGTAGAATCGTACTTCCAATCATCACTGATTGACACTGCAAATATACAACATATTTTTGCGGAAAGCAAGTGAAATTAGAAAAAAGAAATAAAAAATAGTAATTTTGTCAAAAAAACACAGAATATGACAACTCCACAATCCCCAATTTGGGCAAAAGACGTACAGGCAAACGAAAAAGTAGCAACATTTACCGTAGGGCGTGATGCCGAATTTGACACCATGCTTGCCCGAGCCGACGTGTTGGGCAATTTGGCGCATACTCGCATGTTGGAAACAATCGGTTTGCTCGAAAAATCGGAATTAGCCGAAGTGCAAGCCGGATTGAAAGAAATTTACAAAGACATTGAAAAAGGCAATTTTTGCATAGAGCCCGGCGTGGAAGACGTTCATTCACAAGTGGAATTGTTGCTCACTCGCAAATACGGCAATGTGGGTAAAAAAATTCACAGCGGACGTTCGCGCAATGACCAAATTTTGCTCGATTTAAAACTTTTTATTCGTGAGCAAATCGTTACTGTTTTGCACGATGTGGAAAGTTTATTTACGCAATTGCAAACGCTGAGCGAAACGCACAAAAAAACGTTGATGCCCGGTTATACACATTTGCAAATTGCCATGCCGTCGTCGTTCGGTTTGTGGTTTGGCTGCTATGCCGAAAGTTTGACCGACGATTTACAATTATTATTAGCGGCATACAAAATTGTCAACCAAAATCCGCTTGGCTCGGCTGCCGGTTACGGCTCGTCGTTTCCGCTCAATCGTACTATGACAACAGAATTGCTCGGTTTTGAAAATCTCAATTACAATGTGATGTATGCCCAAATGGGACGGGGAAAAGTTGAGAAGGTTGTAAGTTATGCGCTTGCTTCAATTGCTTCAACGCTGGCAAAAATGGCAATGGAAATGTGTTTGTTTATGAACCAAAATTTCGGTTTTGTGTCTTTCCCTGAAGAACTTACAACAGGGTCGAGCATTATGCCGCACAAGAAAAATCCCGATGTGTTTGAGCTTATTCGTGCAAAATGCAACAGACTTCAAGCATTGCCAATGGAAATTACGTTGATAACCACCAATTTACCATTTGGCTACAATCGTGATTTGCAAATTATAAAAGAGCATTTTTTACCCGCTTTCGCTGAATTACAATCCTGCATTGACCTTATAATGCTGATGTTTGCCAATATTCGCATTGCGCCCGAAATAATAAATACGCCTTTGTACGATTATTTATTTAGCGTTGATGAGGTTAATCGTTTGGTGCAAGAAGGAATGCCATTTCGCGATGCCTACAAAAAAGTGGGACGTGATATAAACGAAGGCAATTTTAAACCGATAAAAACTGCCGAACACACGCACGAAGGCAGTATCGGTAATTTGTGTAACGATAAAATTGCTGCAAAATGTAAAGCAATTGTAGCGCAATTTCAGTGGACGAAAACCGAAGACAAGTTAAAGGCATTGTTGAAATAAAGAACAGAACTTCCATCATACCTGTCATTCCTGCGAAGGCAGGAATCTCCTCAAAAAAGCACGTTTATTCATTAGGAGATTCCTGCCTTCGCAGGAATGACGCTCTCTTTTGAGAACCTCGATAAAAATAAATCCCATGCTAAAAAATATAAAACTGCTGTTTCAAGATTTTCTTGCGTTTTTTCGACAAGATTATAAGTTTTTGCCTTATTGTTATGCATTGACAGTCATAGCGTTATCTATCGTTTTCGTTTACACTACCGATTTGGGCTGGGCAATCGGAAAAGGGAAATTGCCCACGTCGAGCGGTATTTTCAATAATATATTGCTGTTTGTTGGACTGTATTTTTTAGTGGCAGTTCCGGTGCTCATTTTTCAAGGGAAATACAAAGAGATTTCCAAAGCGCATTTTTACTTTAAAGGGCTGATTATAGTGGGCGTGCTTGCCGCTGCCGATAATTTTTCGTGGCGCGACCATTTGGATTTATCGGAATTGCCGGGCGCGGAATACAATTTTATTGTAAAAGTGCTGTGGCGAATGAAAAACCTCGTGTGGGTGTTGCCTGTTTTGATTGTGCTACGCCTGTTTTGGGACAAAAAAGTGAAAGGTTTGTATGGGTTGAGCAACGGAAATCATCATATAAAAGCCTATTTGTCGCTGTATGTGGTAATTCTTCCTATTTTGATTGCCGTTTCGTTTACGCCCGCATTTTTACAGTACTATCCGAGCGGAAGATATTGGTTGTTCGATGGTTTGTTTGGCAATCCGGCGTGGCTCAATACAACTTTTTTTGAAATTGTTTACATGAGCGATTTTATTATGGTTGAACTGATTTTTCGAGGAGCATTGGTTATTGGTATGGGGGTGGTTATCGGACGTTCGGCTGTGTTGCCCATGATTGCCGTTTACGTGGCGTTACATTTCGGAAAACCGGCATTGGAAACTATCTCTGCCATTTTTGGCGGCTACTTTCTGGGAACATTGGCCTTTCAAACCAAGCATATTTGGGGTGGCGTAATTATTCACATGGGTATAGCGTTGGCAATTGAATTGATTCGTTTTACGCAGTATTTTTTGCTGGGTATTTGATTTATGTAAAGAAGGAGCTTTTTGTTTTTCCTAAATTAATTTACAATTTACAATTTACAATTCGTAATTATTTCTATTTTTGCAATCAAATCAAAGAATTAATCACAAATGGAAAAATTTACAACCCTAACAAGCACCGTTATTCCACTCCCAATAGAAAATGTGGACACCGACCAAATTGTTCCTGCCCGCTTTTTGAAAGCAACCGATAAAGTTGGTTTTGGCAATAATTTGTTTGCCGACTGGCGATACGAAAAAGATGGTTCGCCGAAAGCCGGTTTTGTGTTGAACAACCCTACCTATTCGGGTTCGATACTTGTTGCCGGTAAAAACTTTGGTTCGGGAAGCAGCCGTGAACATGCTGCGTGGGCTATTGCCGACTATGGTTTCAAAGTAGTGGTTTCAAGTTTTTTTGCCGATATTCACAAAAACAATGAATTGAACAATGGCGTATTGCCCGTTACTGTTTCCGAACAATTCCTTGCCGAAATTTTTGGAAGTGTAAATGAAAATCCAAAAACAACCCTTACCGTTAATTTAGAAAATCAAACGATTACCAACAACGCAACTGGCAATGCCGAAACATTTGAAATCAACAGCTACAAAAAAGAATGTTTTTTAAAAGGTTTTGATGATATTGATTATTTGCTTGATAGGAAGGCGGCTATTGAAGCATACGAAAAAAAAGCCCCCCTAAATCCCCCCTCAGGGGGGACTTGCTGAAGCGCGGCAAAAGAACAAAATAAATTTGAAATGAAAAATATATAGATAAAATAGTATAAACAATTAAACCACAGTTTCCCAAAAATAACCACAACTCAAAGCCTCCTGTGTTCGCTGAACGAAGTCGAAGGGGGTGGGGGCTTTAAGTCCCCTTGAGGGGGATTTAGGGGGCTTCCTTAAAAAAATGAAAGCAACCATAGCAGTATTAGCCGGCGACGGCATTGGTCCCGAAATCATTCGTGAAGCATTGAAAGTAACACGGGCAATCGAGAAAAAATTCGGACACGAATTTACTTATACCGAGGCAATTACCGGTGCCTGCGCAATTGACGCAGTGGGCGACCCATACCCCGAAGCAACGCATGAAATATGTATGGCAGCCGATGCGGTACTTTTCGGTGCAATTGGCGACCCTCGATTCGATAACAACCCCACGGCAAAAGTTCGCCCCGAACAAGGGTTGTTGCGTATGCGCAAACAATTGGGCTTGTATGCCAATCTTCGTCCGGTGGAAACATTTGATTCGCTGCTACACAAATCACCGCTGCGTAAAGATTTGGTGGAAGGTGCAAATTTTATGTGTATTCGTGAACTTACCGGTGGTATTTATTTCGGCGAAAAAGGCAGAAAAGATAACGACAACACAGCGTTCGACAACTGCGTGTACACTCGTGCCGAAGTTGAGCGTATTTTGAAACTTGCCTACGAATATGCTATGAAGCGCAACAAAAAATTGACAGTGGTAGATAAAGCAAATGTACTTGAAACATCACGTTTGTGGCGGCAAATTGCCCAAGAAATGGCGCCAACCTACCCCGAAGTTGAAACACAATATATGTTTGTGGACAATGCCGCAATGCAAATCATACAATGGCCTAAAAATTTCGATGTTATGGTAACCGAAAATATGTTTGGCGACATTTTGACCGACGAGGCTTCGGTAATTACCGGTTCACTTGGTTTGTTGCCAAGCGCATCTATTGGCTTGCACACAAGCGTATTTGAACCAATTCACGGTTCATACCCACAAGCGGCAGGCAAAAACATTGCCAATCCGGTGGCAACAATTCTTTCGGCAGCAATGATGTTTGAATATGCATTTGATTTGAAAGAAGAAGGCGCACTTATTCGCAAAGCCGTAGCAGCTTCGCTCGAACAAGGATTTGTAACCGAAGATATTACGAAAGAAAATGCAAAATCGACAAGTGAAGTTGGCGATTGGATTGTGAACTATATAATGTGCCAATAAGTCAATACGACAATGTGACAATATGCCAATACGACAATGTGACAATATGCCAATACGACAATTAGAAAATTAAACAATTAATTACATTTATTGGCACATTGGCATATTATCTAATTGGCACATTAAAACAATGAA
>WQTX01000055.1 GCA_009786075.1 Bacteroidota bacterium
GGTTCGCCATACACTAATTATAAATACAGGCTGACTTCAGCGGGCTGTTCCGACCCTGCTACTTTCGACCGAACATTGAACATAATAGTTAATGCGTTGCCAGCTACTTCACTTTCATTCGATGATATAAAATTCTGTCAAGGCGACTTGGCAATCGAACCAACATTTGCGGCACCTGCCGGATACAGTATCACATGGATACCGGGAGCTCCTGCCGATGTAAAAGGTTTAGCAGGCAAAGCTACCCCATATACTTATGAGTATAAATTTAAAAATATTGCCACTCAATGTGAAGATGCTTCTAACCGCACTTTAACTGTAACAGTTAATGAATTACCATCAGCAAATATTATTGCTCAATCCGACAGCGAATACACTAAAACCAACGGAAGTGTAAAAATTGAAGGTGTTGGCGCAAATCCATTTACCTATTCATTCGAAGGTGGCCTGTTTGCAGCGAAAAACGTATTTACAGGTTTGGCAGCTCCTGTTACCTACACAATAACTGTGAAAGATAACAATGGTTGTACTTTCGATATAAATGTACCAATCGGCAAAGACCCCAAACCAAGCGACCTAAGCGGTATAATAATCTCAAAAACCGATAGCGAAAAAGGCAAAAACAACGGTAGCTTGGAAGTAGAAGGCAAAGACGGCGAAGGCGAACCGTACACATATTCTATTGAAGGCAACGGCATAACCAAAGGACCGCAAGACAACGGTTTGTTCAAGAACTTACCTCCGGGCGATTACGAAATTACCATAAAAGACGGCAAAGATACCTACGTAGTGGGCGTGCGCATCGATGAAATCGACAATACCAAATTAACCGGAGTAATAGTAGCCCAGGAAAACAGCGACGAAGGCAAAGACAACGGTATGGTTCAAGTAGAAGGCAGAGACGGCAAAGGTCCGTATAAATATGCTATTGGCGATGGCGATTACCAAAAAGATGGCACATTCACCGACTTGGCTCCGGGCGATTACATTGTAACCATAAAAGACGATGCCGGAAAAACCTACAAACTGCCCGTTACAATAGGCGAAAAACCCGAAAGGGGCACCGACCTCACCGGCGATGTGCTAAGCATAACCGATAGCGAACGCGGCGAAGACAACGGCGAAATAATAGTACAGGGTCGTCTCGGTACCGGTCCATATTGCTATGCAATCAAAGGCGACCGCTTCCAGTGCGGCGACGGCAAATTCCCCGGATTAGAACCGGGCGATTACACCATAATTATAAGAGATGCCGAGGGCGATACCTTTGAATTAACCGTTCGCGTGGGCGAAGAACCAAGCGACTTAAGCGGTATAGTGGTTTCGATAACCGATAGCGAAAAAGGTAAAGATAACGGCGTAATAGTAGTAGAAGGCAAAGACGGCAAAGGTCCGTCGTATGAATATACTATCAAAGACGAAACCGGAACAATCGTTGGCGGACCACAAAAAGATGACGGTACATTCCCGAACTTGAAACCGGGCGACTACGTAGTTACCATAAAAGACGCAAACAACGACACCTACGAAGTGGGCGTGCGCGTGGGCGAAGAAGACAACACCGACTTAACCGCAGTAATTGTAGGTCAAGAAAACAGCGAAAAAGGCGGCGCAACCGGTACAGTTACAGTGAAAGCCCGCAAAGGCAAAGGTCCGTACACATATTCTATCGACGGCAGCAACCCGCAAACCAACAACACCGGCGAGTTTACAGGTTTGCCCGAGGGCGATTACATCGTAACCGTGAAAGACGAGGGCACCGGAAAAACCTTTGAAGTGCCCGTAACCATAGGCGAAAAACCGGGCGCAGGCGAAGATACCGACTTAATCGGCGACGTGTTGGAAGTAATTACAAGCGAATATGGCAAAGGAAACGGTAAAATACGAGTACAAGGTCGTTTAGGAACACCGGATTATGAATATTTTATTGATGGCAAAGGTCCTAATAAAGACGGCGGTTTGTTCGAGAACTTAGAACCGGGCGATTACCTTGTAACCATAAAAGACCAAGACGGCAATATCTTTGAAGTAACCGTTCGCGTGGGCGAAGACCCCAAACCGAGCGACCTAAGCGGCGTAGTGGTTTCAATCACCGACAGCGAAAAAGGTAAAGACAACGGTAAAGTAGTAGTAGAAGGCAAAGACGGCGACGGCGGACCATATACCTATGTTATTAAAGACGAAACCGGAACAGTTGTTGACGGACCAAAAGCCGACGGCACATTCCCGAACTTGACTGCCGGCGACTACGAAGTTACCATAAAAGACGGCACAGGCGCTACCTACAAAGTGGGCGTGCGCGTAGACGAAGTGGACAATACCGACTTAACCGCAGTAATTGTTGGTCAAGAAAACAGCGAAAAAGGCGGCGCAACCGGTACAGTTACCGTAAAAGCCCGCAAAGGCAAAGGTCCGTACACATATTCTATCGACGGCAGCAACCCGCAAACCAACAGCACCGGCGAGTTTACAGGTTTGCCCGAAGGCGATTACATAGTAACCGTAACCGACGAGAGCACCGGAAAAACCTTTGAAGTACCGGTTACAATAGGCGAAAAACCCGATAAAAGCACCGATTTAACCGGCGATGTAATATCAATAACCGATAGCAGATACGGTAAAAACGATGGTGAAATAGAAGTACAAGGTCGCTTAGGCACCGGTCCGTATGAATATTTTATTGAAGGCAGCAAAGTTCCTAATAAAGACGGCGGTAAATTCAAAGGTTTAGCTCCGAACGATTACGAGATTACCATAAAAGATGCCGTAGGCGATACCTACAAAGTAACCGTTCGCGTGGGCGAAGAGCCTGAGCCAAGCAACCTGAGCGGAATAGTTATTTCAATAACCGATAGCAAAAAAGGCAAAGACAACGGCAAAGTTGAAGTAAAAGGTATCTTGGGTGCCGGTCCGTATGACTATTTTATTGATGGCAAAGGTCCTAATGAAAACGGCGGTAAATTCGACAACTTAGCTCCGGGTGATTACGAGATTACCATAAAAGACAAAGCAGGCGATACTTACACAGTGGGCGTACGCGTTGGCGAGGAAGACAATACCGACTTAACCGCAGTAATTGTTGGTCAAGAAAACAGCGAAGAAGGCAAACCTACCGGTATGGTTGAAGTAGAAGGCAAAGGCGGCGAAGGTCCATATACCTATACTATCAAAGAAAAAACCGGAACACCTATTAGCGGACCGAAAAAAGATGACGGTAAATTTGAAAACTTGAAACCGGGCGACTACGTTGTAATCGTAGAAGATTCCGAAGGCACCAAAGTAGAAGTACCGGTTACAATAGGCAAAAAACCTGCTCACGGCACCGACTTAACCGGCGATGTTATAGAACTAATCGAAAGCGAACGCGGAAAACGAACCGGCAGTGTAGAAGTACAAGGTCGTTTGGGCACCGGTCCGTATAAATATTCTATCAATGGCAAAGATTTCCAAGGCGATGGCAAATTCGACGATTTGGCTCCGGGCGATTACACAGTAACCATAAAAGACGCCAAAGGCGAAACCTTTGAAATAAATGTTCGTATTGGCGAAACATGTAATCCTGCAATAGCTATAGCATTTTCACCGCTACCACAGGTGTGTAAAAATTCCGAAAGAATTCCTTTAAGAGAATACATACACATACCGTTGTTTGAAAGCTACGCATTTAGCGGCAACGAAGTAGTAGGCGAAGATTTCATAGTTCCCGACAAAGTTGGCGACTACTACGTAACGCTCACCGCAACAATGGTCGATGGCTGTGTGGGCAGCGTAACACGTGTAGTAGAAGTAAGAGAGAATGAATATCCGGTAGCATTTGCATTCGACAACAATAAGGCAATATGCGTAGGAGCAGCCCCCTACGATTTACTGCGCCATGTTGCCCCAGCCGGTGGTAAATTCAGCGGAGCATTCGTAACCGAAGATGGAATATTTACACCTTCCACAGCGGGCGTGGGTGTTCACGATGTTACCTACACCGTAGTTAAAAATGGTTGCACAGGCACGGGCACAGCTAAAATCACAGTGAAAAACAGCGGCGAAACCGATATAGCCTTTGTACAAGTAGCGAAGCTCTGCACCAATGCCGGAACCATTGACTTGCGCAACTATGTAGCCCCTGCGGGCGGCTTATTCAGCGGCACAGGAGTGGTTGGCATCAATTTCAATCCTGCACAGGCAGTAGTGGGCATCAACAACGTAACCTACACCGTAAACGCCAACGGCTGCACCGATACCAAAACAATTCCAATCGAAGTAACCAACCAAAACTGCGATGAATTGACAGGAGTAATAGTGAAAAAATCCGATAGCGAATACGCTAAAAAGAACGGAAGCGTAGAAGTAAAAGGCAGCGGCGGCACAGCTCCGTACGAATATTCTATCGACGGCTGCGAATACCGCAAATTCCAATCAAGCGGCGTGTTCGAAAACTTGGCTCCATGCGCCTACATAGTAACCGTAAAAGATGCCACCGGCAAAACCTTCCAAGTTCCGGTTATTATAGGCGAAGACGAAGCTCCTAAACCTTCTGATTTGAGCGGCAAAATACTGTCGAAAACCGATAGCGATTACCGCAAAAATAACGGAAGCGTAACAGTAACCGGACTAAAAGGCGCTCCCGACTATGAATACGCAATCGAAGGCTGCAAAATCCGCCACGATTTCACACCAAACGGAGGCGTGTTTGAAGGCTTGGCTCCATGCCCGGAATATCGCATAACCGTAAAAGACTCAAAAGGTGCAACCCACGATATGTACATAGCAATCGGCGAATTGCCAACCGACCTCTTCGGTGAAGTGCTATCGACCACCAACAGCGATTACGAGAAAAATAACGGAACTGCCGAAATAACAGGCGTGAAAGGCTCTGCGCCCTACCAGTATTCTCTCGACGGTCAAACCTTCCTGCCAAGCGGTGTGTTCACCAATTTGGCTCCGGGCGATTACGAAGTAGTTGTGAAAGATGCTGTCGGCAGTATCTGCAAAGTACAGTTTACAATAGAAGAAGACTTGGACGGCGAAATTGTTGAACCTTGCTTACCTGTAGCAATGCAAAAAGATAACCATACTATTGTGGTAAACAACAACAAAGCAACCAATGGCGGTTACACATTTGTAAGCTACACATGGTACTACAAAAACGGTGTTGCGATAGATGCACAAAACTCGGGTAAAGGCTTAGGCTATTTCCACAATGCCGAAGTAGATAAAAAAGGCGTAGACCTTATTTTTGGAGCCAAATATTATGCAGTAGTAGTAGACGACAAAGGCAAAGAATACCAAACCTGTCCGGTGTATCCGGAAAAAGAAACGGTAGCCGCAGTTACAGTGTTCCCAACTCCGCTAAAAGCAAGCGAACACGTGAACATAAAACTCGAAGGCTTCAATTGGCAGGAAACCGAAATTTGGTTGTATTCCATTAGCGGTGCGCTGCAAAGCGTAACCAAAGCCACGGGCGATGTTACTCCAATACCTGTACCAAAATCGCAAGGAGCATACGTTGTGAAAATACTATCGGGAACTCAAGTAATAGAAAAAATTATAATGAGAGACTAAATGAATAACGGAATGACTGAATAACTGAATAAAAATCAGTTATTCAGTTCCTCCTAATCCTTAATTCCTAATCCCTAATTCCTAATATTATGACAAAGAGATATAACAACAGAATAAGTACAACTATTATGAGAGTACTAATTGCAACAGGCTTTGTGTTAGCCGTAATTGCAGCGCAAGCGCAAGACAATAATCCGAAGTTTACGCCTACCGCCCCCACGGCGCCTCCCCCTGCCGAGCAGCAGGATTTTTGTAAAAACGAATTTTCGTTCTGGGGCGCAGGCGGAATTTCTACCTTATATTACAAACCTACGTTTGGTGAAAAAACCGAAGGCTTTGGAGGCAATGCCGGTTTTGGTTACACCCGTTATTTTTCGCCGAATTTTGGGTTTTTAATAGGTGCGGAAGCAGCGCTGTACCAGGCAAAAATTTCCGTTGACGGCTTGCAAGACGCCTACAATACGCACGATAAACACAATGGCGACAGGATAATTTATATAACGCGATTCGACAAATACACCGAACAACAGCGTTTGGTAAACGTGAACATACCGTTGATGTTGCAATTTCAGGCAGGTGGTAATCATAAATTTTTTGCCGCAGCCGGTTTTAAATTAGGTTTGCCCGTGTGGTCGCAATACGAAAGCAGCGACAATGAATTTTCAGCCTACGGCTATCATTACATAACAAATCAATACTTTTATCATCAGTTTTCTTGGAATTATGGCGATTTCGCAGGTAAAAGCATAAAAGGAAAATTCGACACTGATTTCGCCTATATGGGCAGTTTGGAATTGGGCGTAAAATGGGCGTTGAATCAAAAACTTTCGTTATACACCGGCGCGTATGCCGATTACACGTTCAACAACATAAACAAGGTAAATACCAACAATTTCTTGGAATACAGCGCCACCAAAGCCCACATGGATGAATTTGTGATGAACAGTGTGCTGACTTCGCAATACACCAACAAAAGCGTTACCCAATCGTTTGTCGATAAAATGCAACCGGTAGCCGTGGGGCTTAAAATCCGTTTGGGTATAAACACCTGCGGCGAAGGAGGTCAAGACCCATGTAAAAAAGATACCGATAAAGACGGCGTACCCGATTGCAGGGATAAATGCCCGAACACACCGGTAGGCGTAGCTGTTGATGCCGACGGTTGTCCGCTTGATTCGGACGGCGACGGTGTACCCGATTACTTAGACGAATGTCCGGGCACGCCAAAAGAAGCGCGCGGTTTTGTCGATGCCAAAGGTTGTCCGCTTGATAGCGATAAAGACGGTGTACCTGATTATAAAGATAAATGTCCGGGCACACCGCTGGGCGTAGCGGTTGATGCCGACGGTTGTCCGCTCGATAGCGATGGCGACGGAGTACCTGATTACTTAGACGAATGTCCGGGCACACCAAAAGAAGCGTGGGGTTTTGTCGATGAAAAAGGTTGTCCACTCGATACCGACGGCGACGGAGTACCTGATTATAAAGATAAATGTCCGAAAACGCCGGGTCCTGCATCGAATCAAGGTTGCCCTGAACTAAAAGAGACTGAGAAAAAAGTATTTGAAAAAGCTATGCGGGGCATACACTTTGAAACGGCTAAAGACATAATCCGTCCGGAATCGTTCCCAATACTGAATAATGTGGTACAAATAATGGCGGAAAATCCGAACTACAACTTGGAAATCAACGGACATACCGACAACGTAGGTAAACCCGATATGAACCAAGACCTTTCGGAACGACGCGCAGCTTCGGTTAAACGATATCTGGTAAACAACGGTATTTCGGAAAGTCGCTTAACCACCGCAGGCTTTGGCGATACCCGTCCGGTGGTACCGAATACCACAGTAGAAAACAAAGCCCTCAACCGCAGGGTAGAATTTATTGTGAAGTTCACGGAATAAAAACAAAAAAAGAGGCTGTCCTAAAAGTGGGGCAGCCTCTTTTTTTGAGATTTTTTGTCGAAAATTCAATTAAATATAACTATTTCTGGATTGCTTCGTCGTGCCTCCTCGCAAAGACGCTCTTTTGATGATTTGTGCAAACTCTCGAAGGAGCGTCATTGCGAACGAAGTGAAGCAATCCATTTTTAGAGCTTGTTTAAATTTTTTATCGCCAATGCGGTAGCATCAATTACTTTCATCATTTTGGGAATATCTAATGTTTCCATTGTGTCGGATTTTTGATGATAATTGTAATTACGATAAAATGCTGTGTTGGTAACCATTAGTGCATCGTAACCGAATTTCCAATAATTCAAGTGGTCGGAAAAATCAATTCCTTGTATTTTCGACGGTGCTTTCAGATTTTGCGTGTCAATTGTTGCCAAATCGTTAAAGCCGGCAGAGAATTTTTTCGCAAAAGCTCCTGCACTTGTATTTCGGACAAGCAATATAAAGTTTCCTGTACGACCGTAAGCAACTTTCATCACTTTTACCGGATAGGATTGCGAATTGGCTTTGTCGTCGAAATACCCAATCATTTCCAAAGCAACCATACCGTAAACAAGTGTCCCCGCATCATTCAGGGATTTTGCGTGTACGTAACTACCCATATATTCCGTTCGGAAAAATGGAGGCTCTTCAAGGCTATATGCTACGATTTCAATCGGGTAATTCAATTTCTCTTTCGAGAGCAAGCGTACTAATTCCAACAAACCGACTACTCCGCTGGCGTTATCGTCGGCACCTTCTTGGTTCCCGCAAACATCGTAATGAGCGCCAACCACCACAAGTGGCTTGTTTTCAGCATTTTCCAAACGACAAACCACATTTTTATATGTAACACCCTCTACCTGATAGGGTTGATAAAAAACGGTATCGGCATATTGTTGAAAAACAGAAAAAATATATTCCGCTGTCTGGTTGAGCAAAGAAATATTTTTGTAATTGCGATAGCCGTCCGTTTTTGTAATTGTTTTTAAATGTTGAATAATTCGTACACTATCTGATAGAGTAACAATAGTATCAGGCGAGGCAACTATATTTGAGTTCGCTTGATTTTGAGAGCAAGCGGTCATTGTTGTCAATATAGCAATTAGTGAGATTATTATTTTCTTCATATTGTAATTTTTTCTAAGAGGCTGTTTAAATTTTATAAAAAGAATTGTTAAAACCTGATTTTTACCTGATTTTTTACAAAACAACCTAAGTAACTAAAAATAACATCTCTCTCAACCTGATTACCTGATTAAAAAGGAAAAATTAGGTAATCAGGTTTTTATGAGTGTATTCGACAAGTTACTTAGGTTGTTTCGTTTTTTTATCAGGTAAAAATTAGGTTACTTTCGGCAGAAAAACATTTTTAACATTATCATTGAATAAAATTTAAATAACCTCTAAATTATTTTTCCACTTCGTAACCCTTAGTTTTAGAAAAAGCAATAATCGACGAATTAATCGCTTTTCCCAAATCGTCGGCGCCTTCGGAAACATCTTTTTTCATTTCGGCATCAATATAGGCTTGACGTTTTTTAGCAAGTTCGGCAATTTCGGCTTGAATTTTAGTGCGTTCGGCTTGTTTTTCTTTTACGGCAACTTCAATTTCGGCTTTCGATTTGCCTTGATATTCTTGCGGAATTTCGCTGTCTTTCAGATTTTCTACCGCTTTCGCATCACTGCTGAGTTTATCAACCAAATCCCACGAATCATTTTTGTAAATCTCTTTTGATTTGCTTACCGCACGGGAGGCTTCATTGGCTGACGAGATTTGTTTTGCGTTTGCATCTTGACGTACTTGACTTTGTTGCTTAGCCACTCCATACGCACCATATGCAACATACGTGTCGTTCAATTTCATATTGTATTCACTGATTTTATCGTCGTAAGGCGTGGCAACGTAGCGCACTTTGGCATTGCTGTCGATGTTAAAATATTTGCCTTCGCCACGAGTTGCGCCGTCTTGCCATAATTCACGAATACCTGCTTCACGGCTGCCGCAGTAAATTGTATTTACATAAATTCCTTTACCCAAAGCCGAAGCAATTGCCTCTTTATACGAAACGCCGCCTTGGTTAAATTCCTCATTTCCGGCAATGTAAATCAATTTCATATCTGCCTCATGTGTTCCCCAATCAATATCGTTTACGGCACGTTGAATAACCGCTCCGCAATATTCCAAACCGCCGTTGGTACGCAGTGCAAACAGCATTTCCGATAGCAAATCAAGGTCGCTGCTCATTGGCATAACTTGGCGAATGTAATTTTCGGCTTTCGCCAAACCGCTGTTACCATATTCATACAGCGCAATTTCGATTTTCGGCGTTACGCCTTTGTATTTCAACGTAGTAAGCGTGTTTACAATGTCCCACAAACGAGATTTTGCTTGGTCAATCAGTCCGTCCATACTGTTGGAAGTGTCCAAAAGCAGGGCAACTTGAATTTTGGTAGCGTCTGCCACCACAGTGTTGTTTGGACGAGGGTCGGGGCGTTGTTCATTTCCCGAATTTTGCGAATTTGCATTACACGAACACAATGTAAATGCTGCTGCCAGAATTGCCGACAAAAAAGATGTTTTTTTCATACTAAATATGTTTTAAAAGTTTAAAAATCTACTGCAAACATATACTATCAAAAAATAACTTTTTGGGCAAAATGGGTGAAACGCCAAAATGACTTGGTGAAATATGGTAGATAAATGTGTGAAAAGTGTTTACTTTGCAAAAAAAAGTTTGAAAAGAACGCAGATGACACGGATAACGCGGATTTTCACTGATAATGCAAATAAAAATCTGTGATAGTCCGTGTTATCTGCGTCATCTGCGTTCAAAAAAAATTTATAAATGCAATTAAAACACCAAATACTACTAATCTCCCTCCTATTCTGCGGAACAGAAATTTTTGCGCAAAGCAAAAAGTATGACCCGCAACCACAAACTGTGGAGCAAACCGCCCCACAATCACGAGCAGTGCAAAAAGTTTCCAAATCATTGGAAGAAAAACAGCCCGACGACGTGGTGGCTGCCGATTACGAAAACGCAGCCCGGAAATTTGCCGATGCAGGCAATTACGCCAAAGCCGAAGAAAATTGGCAAAAAGCACGGGCGCTATACCTCAAACTGAAAAATAAGGAAAAAGTTGCCGCCATTGACCGTGAAATTGCAAAGGCGCAAGAGGCGCAAAACAAAACCGAAGATGCTATTGCGAGTTACGAAATGGCTAAAGATTTTGCAAAAGATGAAGTTCAAAAAGAACTCAATGCCAATGATGCTCAGCGTTTGAGAAATAATGCCGATTTGGAAATGCAAAAACCGTCTATTCAGAAAAATATAGAATTGGCAGATAAAAAATCAGACCGTGCCGATGCTTACAAACAAATGGCAAACGTAAAACTTGCCGAAAATAAACCCGGCGAGGCAATTGTAAATTTGCAAAAAGCACTGAAAGAAAGCGAAAGCGCGGAAGAAGCCATAAAAATAAAAAAAGAAATTGCCGGCGTATATGCCCAAACTGCCGATTATGAAAAAGCTGTAGAGATACAAAGCGAACTTGTTGAAGAAACAAAAGATACTGAAAATAAAGCAGTTGCTATTGAACAATTGCAGCAAATGGCAGCTACTTATTTTTTGAATAACCGGCGAGCCGAAGGCATTGCAGCCTTGCAACAAGCCTACGAACTTGCTATTGAGCAACATAATACGCTTGCGGCAAAAAAAAGTCTGAGTTTGCTCGTGGAACAGTACCAAAAAAGCAACGACACGAAAAAAATTCTCAATTTATACAACGATTTCATTACAAAAATCAACAGTCTCATAGCCGCCGACAGTTCGCTGATAGACACAAAAACAATTCTTTCGATAGAACAGCGTATAACGCAACTCGAAAAAGAACGTGCGCTGAAAGACGAACTGATTAAGCGCACAAACACACTCAATTATTTTTTGATTGGCGTAGTGGTGGTAATTTTGATTTTTGTTGTTTTTATTATAAAAGCCTTATATTCAATCAATAAAAAGAATAAGCGGATTGCTCTGCAATCGTTGCGCCGAGAAATGAACCCGCATTTTATTTTCAATAGCCTGAATAGCGTCAATCATTTTATTGCCGAAAACAATGAGCGGGAAGCGAACAAATACCTGTCGTCGTACTCAAAACTGATGCGCAACACAATGGAAAATTCCAACAAAGATTTTATTCCTTTATCGGTGGAGTTGGCGCAATTGAAAGAATATTTGCAATTGGAAAAAATGCGTTTTCGTGAGAAATTCGATTACACAATAGAAGTTGACAAAAATATTGATGCCGATGCTACGCAAATTCCTAATATGCTGATACAACCGCAATTAGAAAATGCCATTTGGCACGGTTTGCGCTACAAAGACACGAAAGGTTATTTACTATTGAAAATATTTCGAGAAGAGGCTTCGGCTTCGCTCAGCCACCGCTACTCGGTCGTTGAACGGTGGTCGCTGAGCGGAGTCGAAGCGAACCGAAACGACACTCTAATAATCAAAATAGAAGATAACGGCATTGGCATCAAACGCAGTCAAGAATTAAAAACCGAACATCAAAAACAGCATATTTCACGTGGAATGACTAATACTCGTGAGCGTATTAGTTTGCTGAATAGTCTTTATCATACCAATATCTCATTGAAAATCAGCGAGAAAGAAGGAGGGGAAAGTGGTGTGATTGTAGTAATAAAAGTGTAAAAATCCTTTTTCAAAAGTAGAAAAATTGTATTTTTGTTATTCTAAAAATAGCAGTATGAGTAATTTAAAAGCAATAGAATATCAAGGTTTTGAGCAAATCAAACATACCGACAAGGACGGAAATGAGCATTGGTTTGCTCGTGAGTTGGCGCCGGTTTTGGAATATGTGCAATGGCGCAACTTTTCAAAAGTAATAGACAGAGCAATGCTTGCCTGTCGGAATAGTGGATTTAATCTTTCTGACCATTTTGTTGAGGTCAACAAAACGGTTGAGATGCCGACAAAACAGAGTAAAGAAAATGAGTTGAATTTTGGTTTTGCTGACCTCAGCAAAACCAAAACGAAGTCAATCGCAGACTACAAACTTTCTCGCTACGCCTGCTATTTGATAGTGCAAAACGGCGACCCGCGCAAAGAAATTATTGCCACAGGGCAAACGTATTTTGCCATTCAAACTCGCAGGCAGGAAGTTGCCGATTATTTTAATCAATTAGACGAAGATAACAAACGGCTTGTTGTGCGTGGCGATGTTAAGCAGTGGAATCAAATGCTTGCTGAAGCAGCTTACAATGCAGGAGTGATTACCGATTTGGAGTTTGCCAATTTTCAAAATGCCGGTTATATGGGGCTTTACGATGGCGAAACGGTAGAAGATATTCATACTCGAAAAGGACTTGCTCCGAAGCAAAAAATACTTGATTATATGAACAGTCAAGAACTTATTGCTAATTTATTCCGCATATCGCTTGCCGAAGAAAAAATTAGAAAAGAGCAAATACAAGGTGCTGAACAAGCTACTGCAACACACCACCAAGTGGGCTACGAAGTGCGGCAAACGATTGAGCGAGTAGGCGGTGTGTTACCCGAAAATCAGCCAACGCCACGCAAAAGCATTGAGGAAATACAACGAGAACAATTGCAACGATTGAAATCGAAAAAAACATTAATGCTTGATGAATAAAAATTTAGGAGACAAGGAAACAAGGAATTAAATTTATGAAAGAACCTTGTTTCCTATTCCCTAAAACCTTGTTACCTAACCCCTAACCCCCTAAAACATGACCATTCAAAGCGTAATAGTAGAAGATGAATTTTCGGCACGGGAAGCACTAAAAAGTTACTTGACAAAATACTGCCCGCAAGTGCAAGTAATTGGCGAAGCGGAAAATGCCCGTGAGGCTGTTGCGCTGCTGCACGAACTTCGTCCGCAACTCGTGTTTCTTGATGTGGAAATGCCTTTCGGCAATGCTTTCGACGTGCTCGACGGCTGCAAAGACATCTATTTTGAAACCATTTTTGTAACTGCCTATTCGCAATATTCTTTGCGTGCCTTGAATCAAAGTGCGGCGTATTATTTGCTAAAACCGATTGATATTGAAGAACTTATTGTTTCCGTAAATAAAGTGCAACAGCATATTGCCGAAAATGAAATGTTCAATCGCAATAAAATTATTCTCGAAAATTACCAAGAGCCACGTTTACGAAAACAGCAAGTTATTTTGCCGACGCTCGAAGGTTTTGAAGTTGTGAAAATGGAAGAAATTATTCGTTTGCAAGGAAACGGCAACTTTACCGATATTTATTTAAGCAACAAAACCAAGAAAATGGTGTGCCGTTTTTTGAAACATTTTGAGGAAATTTTGCCTCTGCCCTTTGTGCGTGTGCATAAATCACACATTATCAACACTGATTTTGTAAAATCGTATCACAAAAATTCAGGCGGCTATGCCACGCTTGCCGACGGTACGGAAATTGAAATTTCGCCAAATTATAAAGAGACGTTTTTGCAGGCTTTTGGGTAAAAAGAAAAAATATTAGAATACAAATACTATGGAAAAAACATTTTCAGACAGAGTTATTGATTTCAATCGGAATCTGAATTATACGGGCGAATTGCCGGAAGGATTCAGTGTTATCAATCCTTATTTGGGTAACCCCGAAACAATGATAGTAATGAGCCGGTTTTATCAGAAGTATTACAATGATTTCGAGCAACGAAAATTTATGATAGGGATTAATCCGAGCCGGAACGGTGCAGGGGTTACGGGAGTTCCTTTTACCGATACGAAACGGTTGGAAAGCGTGTGTGGAATCAAGATGGAATCGGCACATACGCATGAAATTTCGTCTGTTTTTATGTACGAAATGATAAGTGAATATGGCGGTGCTGATGTCTTTTTTCGAAATTTTTACATCAACTCGCCATTTCCGTTGGCAATTATTCGACAGACAGAAGCAGGGCAATGGCTGAATGCTAATTATTACGACGACCCGCGTCTATTTACAATGGTAGAAGATTTTATGATTTCTTCGCTGAAAAACCATATCAGTATGGGATTGGACACTTCCGAAGTTTTTGTATTGGGAAAGAAAAACGCGGATTATATTGGAAAGTTAAACCGAAAAGCAAAATTGTTCGACCGCTTGACAGTGCTTGAACACCCGAGGTATATACAGCAATATAAATCAAAAGAGAAACAACTGTATATCGACAAGTATATGCTGACATTGAATCACGCACAATGAGCGATTTCCTACGCCATACTATTTTACCCTTTCAAAGCATTAGCCCCACTAACAATCTCAAGTATCTCATTAGTAATCAACGCCTGACGAGCTTTATTATACTCAATACGAAGCGAACGCAACATTTCTCCGGCATTATCGGTAGCTTTGTGCATGGCAGTCATTCGCGCACCATGTTCCGATGCGTAAGAATCAAGCAACATGCTGTAAAACTGCGTTTTAAGCGAACGAGGAATTAAATCTATTGCAATAGCTTCTTTGCTCGGCTCACTAATGTAATCACGTGAGAAATTTTGTTTTCCAGTTGCTGAGCCTGCGGTCAGTGAGCTTGTCGAAGCATCTTGTACGATTGGCAAAAACTGTTTTTCGGTAATTATTTGTGTAGCAGCGTTTTTAAAACTATTATACACCACAATAATTTTATCGAAGGTGCCGGCAACAAAATCATTCATAATCTCTCCGGCTATCAGCGCAACATTATCGTAGGTAAGCGCATCGTAAACATAATCGAATTTTTTAGTAACTTTTATTTGTTTTGCTTTAAATATTTCGCTTAGTTTTTTCCCAATAGCATATATCGTAACCGCTTTGCCTGCGCAGTCGCCATTCACAAGGGCAATAGTTGCTTTACCAATATTTGAATTGAAACCGCCGCACAAACCGCCGTTTGATGCTACGGCAACAATCAAAATTTTTTCGCCGTTACGCACTGCTGCATACGGATTGCCGTCGTTGCTCTCAATTCCCGAACTTACATTTTGCAATATTTCTTGCAATTTTTCGGAATACGGGCGCATTCTCGTAACCGCTTGTTGTGCTTTACGCAATTTTGCTGCCGAAACCATTTTCATTGCGCTGGTAATTTTTTGCGTATTCGTTACCGATGCAATCCGTGTTCGTATTTCTTTAATTCCTGCCATAAATCGTTCTTTTTAATTAACACCCCCTAATCCCCCTAAAGGGGGACTTTTGTTCTGTGGAAGTGTTGTTGCTTAGGTCTATTTCTCTGCTCAAAAAGCCCCCTGCTCTAAAGCCCCCTTTAGGGGGTTGGGGGGTGGTTATTTTTTATACTTCGCCGCAATCTCAGCCGCCGCATCTTCCAATACTTTCTTAATATCAGCATCTATTTTACCCGCGCCAATTGCATCAAGCGTATCGGCGTGTTTTAGTTCCAAATACTCAATAAAATCTGCTTCAAATTCACGCACTTTATTGATTGGAATTGATTGCAACAATCCCTGCGTTCCGCAGTAAATAATAGCCACTTGGTGTTTTACCGGAATTGGCGAATATTGTCCCTGTTTTAGAATTTCCACATTGCGGCGACCTTTCTCCAAAACCGTCATAGTTGCAGCATCGAGGTCGGAGCCAAATTTAGAGAAAGCTTCCAATTCACGGAATTGCGCTTGGTCAACACGGAGCGTACCGGCAATAGATTTCATTGATTTGATTTGCGCACTACCACCCACACGCGATACCGAAATACCTACGTTGATAGCCGGACGAATACCTGCGTTAAACAGACTTGATTCCAAGAAAATTTGTCCGTCGGTAATAGAAATTACGTTTGTTGGAATATATGCCGACACGTCGCCTTCCTGCGTTTCAATAATCGGAAGAGCTGTCAACGAGCCGCCGCCTTTTACTTTTCCTTGCAACGATGGCGGTACGTCGTTCATTTTTTGTGCAACTTCGTCGGAATTGATAATTTTTGCCGCACGTTCGAGCAAACGAGAGTGTAAGTAGAACACGTCGCCCGGATACGCCTCACGCCCCGGTGGACGGCGAAGCAACAGCGACACTTCACGATACGAAACTGCTTGTTTCGATAAATCATCGTACACAATCAACGCCGGACGACCCGTATCACGGAAATATTCGCCTATGGCGCAACCTGCAAACGGCGCATAAAACTGTAACGCAGCAGGCTCAGAAGCCGTTGCCGAAACAATTACGGTATAAGCCAAAGCTCCATGTTTTTCGAGCGTTTTGGCAATATTGGCAACCGTTGTACCTTTTTGACCAATAGCCACATAGATACAAAATACCGGTTTGCCTTTATCGTAAAATTCTTTTTGGTTGATAATCGTGTCAATCGCAATCGCAGTTTTTCCGGTTTGGCGGTCGCCAATGATTAACTCGCGTTGCCCACGACCTACGGGAATCATGGCATCAATCGGTTTAATACCCGTTTGCAAGGGCTCGTTTACCGGCTGACGGAACAATACTCCCGGCGCTTTGCGTTCGAGCGGCATTTCCAACAATTCGCCCGTAATAGGTCCCTTGCCGTCAATTGGCTCGCCAATGGTGTTGATTACACGTCCCAACAACCCCTCGCCTACTTGAATCGACGCAATTTGTTTGGTACGTTTTACCAAATCGCCCTCTTTAATACCTTCGCTTTGACCGAGCAAAACGGCTCCCACGTTGTCTTCTTCAAGGTTGAGCACAATTCCCATTGTTCCGTTGGGGAACTCAATCATTTCATTGGCTTGCACATTACTCAAACCATAAATACGTGCAATACTGTCGCCTACTTGCAATACTGTGCCTACTTCGTCTAATTCGGCATCGCTTTTATAGCCCTGTAATTGTTTTTTCAACAATTCCGAAACTTCTGATGGTTTTATATCTGCCATAATTTTATATTATTTTCTGAATTTACTGTTTATTTAAATATTTTAAAATTCGTTTAAATTTTTTCGTCGTGTCTTTGTGTCGTCGTGCCTTCGTGTTTATTTTTTTCATGCGCTTGCGCATTCTTAGTGAACACGAAGACATAAAGACATGAAGACACGAAGTTTTACCATATTTATTTTAATTAAAATTTAAACTTATAATTAAATTCCACTTTTTGTTAAGAGTTCCTTTTTAATGTTCATTAATTTTGTTTTCAAACTTGCGTCGAATAATTTATCGTCAATCTGCAACACAAATCCGCCCAAAAGCGAACTGTCGATAGTTTCGCTCACGAATGCTTTTGTGTTGTATTGTTTTTCAACTATTGATGTAAGTTGCTGTTTTTGAGCATCGTTCATTGCGCTTGCTGTACTCACTTTCACACTCGTTATGCCTTCGTGTTTTTTATACATTTCGGCAATGTTGAGCAAAATAGTGTGCAAACAGTTTTCCCGTTTGTTTTCAATAATCAAGTTCAAAAAATCAACCGATGCCTTTGCCATGCGCCGCGAAAACAATTCGGAAACGATTTTCTTTTTATCGCTTGGCACCACAAGCGGATTTTGCATAAATTCACGAAATTCGGGAATTGAGCTATTCGCATTGTCCAATAATTGCATATCGGCAATTGCAGTGTCGAGCATATTTTTCTCGACAGCAATTTCAAAAAATGCTTTTGCGTAGCGAACTGAAATTTTACTTTGGTTCATAGTTCAGTAGGTATTAATTCAAAACCATTGATTTCAAAGACGTTGCAACAATTTCTTCCGAAACTTTTTTGTTTTCAAGCTCTTTGCTCAATACTTTTTCGGCAATTTCAATCGAAATTTCGGCAACTTGCATTTTCAATTCTTGCAGGGCTTGCTGTTTTTCTTTTTGAATACTGTCTTTTGCATTGGCAATCAACTTATCAGCCTCTGTTTGCGCTTGTTCTTTTGCCTGTGCAATCAACTGGTCTTTCATTTCACGTGCTTCTTTAAGCAAAGCATCACGTTCGGCACGAGCTTCTTTCACTATACGTTCGTTATCGGCTTGCAAAGTAAGCATTTCGGCTTTTGTTTTTTCAGCCAAAAGCAAAGCATCTTCAATTGATTTATTACGAGCGTTAATACCATTCATGATAGGTTTCCACGCAAATTTTGCGAGTAAAAAGACTAAAATTAAAAACGAAACTGTAGTCCAAAACAGTAGTCCAACACCGGGCGTTACCAAATCCATAGTAGTATATATTTATATTGTATATTGTTTTTTTAATTTTTGTTTAAAAAGTAATTCAAACGAGCCAACCGCTCCTTTGAATTACTTTGCTTTTGATTACTTGCTAATCAATGCTACCACAACGGCGAAAAGTGCAACCCCTTCAACAAGCGCTGCTGCAATAAGCATAGCTGTTTGAATTTTGTTGTACGCTTCGGGCTGACGAGCAATTGCTTCCATAGCAGAGCCACCAATTTTACCGATACCAATGCCGGCACCAATTACTGCTAAACCTGCGCCAATACCTGCTAAAGGTACCAATGACATTACTGCGTTTGCTTCTTCCATACTGAAAAATTTATTAAAATGTTAAACAATTATTTTTATTTTTTATGCGTGTTGTACTGCGTGTTCATGCCCCTCATGCTCATGTTCCTTCACAGCTAAACCGATGAAAAGAGCCGTAAGCATAGTAAATATATAAGCCTGCAAAGCTGCAACAAACAATTCCAAAACATCCATAAACACCACAAACACTACCGACACCGGCGATGCTGCGATTGAATTTGCTATAAATATAAGCGAAATCAAACTCAAAACGATAATGTGTCCTGCCGTGATGTTAGCAAACAAACGTATCATCAATGCAAATGGTTTCGATATAATTCCGATTAATTCCACAATAACCATAATCGGCAGCAGCCACAGCGGCAAGCCGGGCATGGCAAAAATATGTTTCCAATAATCTTTATTGCCGTTTACATTTACTATAATAAGCGTAAGGAAAGCAAGCACAAAAGTTACTGCTATATTTCCGGTAACGTTGGCACTTCCTGGGAAAAACGGAACTAACCCAATGGTATTCAAAAACCATATAAAAAAGAACACGCTTAATAAATATGGTAAAAACCGGCGATAATGTTTTTCTCCAATGTTTGGTAAAACAATATCATCGCGTACAAATAAAATAACCGGTTCCATAAATCCTTGCAAGCCTTTGGGTGCTTTGCCCGGATTGCGCTGATATGCTCGTGCGCATGAACGGAAAATTATGAAAATAAGCACACAAACCCATAACAAGGTAAATACATTTTTGGTAATTGAGAAGTCAAACGGAACAATACGTTCTCCCTCTGCATTTGTAGCATACACAATCGTTTCTTTTCCTGTTTTTGGATTTTTGCACATACTATATGTATAGTCGCCACGAGTAACGCAACTGTGCCCATGATGAAACGCACTCGACATAAACGCATGAATTGTAAACGGTTTTGTGTGAACCAAAATTACCGGCAACGGCATAGAAACAGCTTTACCGTTCCAATCGCAAATATGCCAATCGTGCGAATCGCTAATATGCCCAAAAATAACTGCGGTAACATCTACTTCACTTCTTTCTATTGGCTGGCTTCGCACAAATTCATTTCCAAGGCATCTCACACACATTTTTTCTGCTTCGCCATGCGTATCTTCGCCGGCAAACGAGATAAATGAAAATAGTGAAAAAGCTATTGCTAAAAAAAATCTTCTCAAAAGTATAGAGTTATTCATATTTAAGAATAGTTATATTTTTATATAAATTGCATCGTTCTTACAAAAGTATATATTTTTTCATTACACACTGTTTTTTTTGAGTTTTTTTACAAAAAAAATTGCAGTATTTTATTTTTTAATTGATTTACAGCGAGTTAATTTTTCAACACATATAACCTTTAAATGATTTTTAGCGTTTTTGATTGTGTTTTCTCAAAAACAAAAACTCTACAAGAGCATAGAAAAGGTACAAAAACAACAAAAAAAGCACAAAAAAGCATCGATTTTCAAAAAAACGACTTCCAATAAGTGCCATAATTAAGTAACAGAGAAATTTAAAACTATGGGTAAAAAATACTTTCATGAGTTTCGATTTTTGGTCGCCTTTGCGCAAAAGAACAAGTAAGAACATTTCGGCGCTCACATTAATTATACTTGCCAAAGCAATAAAAACTATGGATTTTGATACATCAAAATTGATACTACTATATATATGTATAGCGTAAATTCCACTAAACAGCAGTAAAAAAATACCTGCGTGAACAATTATTCTTTGTAAAAAAGTCTGCATAAAGTTTATAATTTGGATTGCTTCGTTCCTCGCAATGACGCATCTTCGGGAGTTCGCACAAAGCCTCAAAAGAGCGTCATTGCGAGGAACGAAGCAATCTATTTCTAATTAATGTTTTTCATTTTTTGAAACGAATAAAATCTTTAAGAGCCACATAAAGCGCAGCAAACACCGAAAGCAACGATACAATAACAGTAAAAAGCGATGTAAAACCCAGCCATTCATCTAATTTCTGACCGCCCCATACACCCACTAAAATAATTGCCAACATTTGAAAACCGATGTTGGTGTATTTTATGGCGTTTTTGAATTTGTTAGAGCCCCCTCCCGACCTCCCCCTCTGGGGGGAGGAGAAAGATGATTTGTCTGTCATAATTACAATGTTTGATTTTGTGCTTCAAAAAGTCCCCCTATGGGGGATTTAGGGGGCTTTTTATTTTTTAACCTCTGCCGCCCTTTGTTTCATACTGCAACTACCGGTAAACACCGCCCCCGGCTCAATGGCAAGTTTTGAACTTTCTACATCACCATCAACTTTTGCAGTGGAACGTAGCGAAAGTAATTCTTGCACAGTAATCCTCCCTTCCACTTTTCCTTCAATATCGCAGTTTTGGCAGGTAATTTCGCCGCGAATTTCGCCTGTGGCGCCCAACACCAATTTGCCTTTTACCGATAAATTCCCCTGCAAATTCCCCTCAATACGAATATCGCTATTGCAGGTAATATCGCCCACAATGTTCGTTCCCGAAGTTATCATATTGGTAAGAAATGAACTTGAATCATTTGATTTTGCCATAATTTAATAGTTTTTTATTTTTATACACTCTACTCTCTATCGAAAAAAAACGATATAAATGCAAAAGTACAAAATTTTGCAAAAAAACGAACATTTTTTTATTGAAATTTTCAGTTTTTCGGTTAACGAACATTTTTTTATTGAAATTTTCAGTTTTTCGGTTGCTGAGCCGAAGTATCAATTTCCAAGTTTCAAATCTCAAACCTGCCGATAACCAATAACCCACACAATTTCATCGGCACTTTCCATTACCCACACTTTGTTTTTGTAGTGGCGCGGCACTTTGGCATCAATCAACACATCGCTTACTTTTTTGCTGCCTTTTATACCTTGCAAACGTATGCGGTCTCCGGCTTTCCATGGGCGGAGTGTGAGGGGAAATTGTAATTTTTCGGTATTAAATTGTGCGGTTGTTGATAGTTGGTTTTGTGTAAAGGTAATTTCTAAAATGTCGTTTCGACTTACTTCGGCTCCGCTCAGCAACCGCCGCTCAACGACCGAAGTCGGCGGCTGAGCGGAGCCGAAGCCAAACTTCAATTCGCCTTGCGGAATAATTACGCTTTGCTGCGGTAATTCGTTAAGTATAATTTCTGTTGGAAAATTTTGCGAAGTTTCTTGCGGAACAATGTACAACACATTTCTATCATGAAAAGCGGCATGAGTTGGCGAAAAAAACTGTTTGCCTGCTTGCTGCGAAAAGCACGTAAAAATTTGCTGCACCTGAGCAGCGTTAAATCCGTAACGATTAAGAATTTCGTAAAGCACATTTTCGGGAAATTCGTGTTGCTGCACAGCGGTTTCGTCTATACACATTCCGTAAGGCGTTTCTTTGCACAATTGCTCGCAAAGCGTATCAATATATGGTTGCGAAAGTGTATAATATTTGTTGAGATTTTCAATTGTGTTAAAAATCGCCTGCGGTGCGTGAGCATTTATTTTTTGCAATTCGGGTAAAATTGTTAGGCGAATATTGTTGCGCACAAAATCAAGCGTGGCATTAGTTGAATCGAAACAAAAATCTAATCCGGTTTGCGTAGCGTAACTTTCAATTTCATTGCGCCACACCGAAAGCATGGGGCGCACAATATTTCCGTTTTGTAACGGTATTCCCTGTAAACCTTTTATTCCCGTGCCTCGCAACAGGTTTATAAAAAATGTTTCTATGCTATCGTTGGCGTTGTGGGCAACTACAATTTTGCTATAATTATATTGTGCGCACAATTCATTAAACCATGCATAGCGCAATTCTCGTGCAGCCATTTCTATCGAAAGAGAATGACTTTTTGCATATTCTTCGGTGTTAAATTCCGTGCAATGCAACATCAAATTATGAGTTTTTGCAAAATTTTGCACAAATTCTTCATCACGATTAGACTCTTCGCCACGCAAATGAAAATTGCAATGTGCTATGGCAATAGAATAACCTAATGTGTGCAAAATATACGTCAGCACCACAGAATCAATGCCGCCGCTGAGGGCAACAAGAATTTTCTCATTTTTTGAAAATAAATGATTGCTTTCAATGGTGTGGGAAATGATTTGTTTGATAGATTGTGTGTGCATTTATTCTATTTTCTATTTTGCAAAACTCTTCTATGTTTTTACGGATTAAATTTCCAGATTTGCTCGTGTTTTATGCCATTTTTTTGAGGGAATTGCATATCATCGAGCGAAACTACAATTTTTTCATAATTGTCGGAAATTAATTCAAGTGGCGAATATTCTCGCGCAATGGTACT
>WQTX01000056.1 GCA_009786075.1 Bacteroidota bacterium
ATCGTTCGCTTATCAAAAACATGGTAGAAGGCGTAAGCACAGGCTACACCACAGTACAGGAATTTGTAGGGGTAGGTTATCGTGTTGCCGTTAATGGTCAAAACGTTGAAATGTCGCTTGGATTTTCACACGCCGTAGTATTTCAATTACCGGCTGAAATCAAAGCTGAAGCGAAATCAGAGCGTGGTAGCAACCCAACTTTGACTATGACAAGTATCGACAAACAATTGTTGGGTCAAGTGGCGGCAAAAATCCGTTCATTCCGTAAACCTGAGCCTTACAAAGGAAAAGGTATTAAATTTAAAGATGAACAACTTCGTCGTAAAGCAGGTAAATCAGCAGGTAAAAAATAAAAAATAGTTGAGAAGATGGCTATCACAAAAACAGAAAGAAGATTCAGAATAAAAAAACGCATACGAAAAATCGTAAACGGAACCGCAGAGCGTCCGCGAATGAGCGTTTTTAGAAGTAATAAACAAATATCAGTACAATTGATTGACGACAATGCCAACGCTACGTTGCTTGCTGCCTCATCGCTTGACAAAGAAGTTGCCGCCGCATGTGCCGGAAAAACTAAAATTGAACAAGCTGCATTAGTAGGCGAAGCGATTGCGAAAAAAGCAAGCGCAAAAGGATTGAGTACAGTGGTATTTGACCGCAACGGCTACCTATATCACGGTAGAGTAAAATCATTGGCAGAAGCCGCACGTAGTAATGGATTAAATTTTTAACCGAATATGGACAATATTAGAAAAGTTAGAACAACCGATTTAGAGTTAAAAGATAGATTAGTAGCAATCAACCGTGTTACGAAAGTAACCAAAGGTGGTAGAACATTCAGTTTCTCTGCAATTGTAGTAGTGGGCGACGAAAACGGTATCGTAGGATATGGTTTGGGAAAAGCCGGCGAGGTAACAGCAGCGATAGCAAAAGGTGTGGAAGATGCGAAAAAAAATCTTATCAAAGTACCGCTTATCAAAGGAACAGTTCCTCATCAACAAGAAACGAAATTCAGCGGAGCAACCGTATTTATGAAACCTGCCTCGCATGGTACGGGAGTAAAAGCCGGTGGTGCAATGCGTGCAGTGCTTGAAAGTGCGGGAATTACCGACGTGTTGGCAAAATCAAAAGGTTCGTCGAACCCACACAACGTGGTAAAAGCAACATTTAAAGCTCTTTCTGAAATGCGCGATGCCAACATGGTGGCTCAACAAAGAAGAGTAGAATTATCAAAAGTATTTAACGGATAAAAATCACAATTATGTCGAAAGTACGTATAACACTCAAAAAAAGTAAAATCGGAAGACCGAATAATCAAAAGTTAATACTTGAAGCCTTAGGATTGGGAAAAATCAATTCGTCAGTAGAGAAAGAACTTAATCCGGCAATTGCAGGCATGATAGACAAAGTTAAACATTTAGTTGTAACCGAAGAAATATAGTAAAAAATGAACTTACAAACATTAAAACCTGCAGAAGGTTCTACAAAAACAAGCAAAAGAATTGGTCGTGGTGCCGGTTCGGGAATGGGTGGAACCAGTACACGTGGACACAAGGGTGCAAAATCACGTAGTGGTTATTCAAAGAAAAAAGGTTTTGAAGGTGGTCAAATGCCATTGCAACGCCGTATACCGAAATTCGGATTTAAAAACGTTAACCGTGTGGAATATAAAGCTATTAATTTAAGCTCTATTCAAAACATAGTTGACAGCAAAAAAATCACAGAATTCGACAATATGGTATTTGTTGAAAATGGTTTGGCATCGAAAAACGATTTGATAAAAATTTTAGCAAAAGGAACACTTACAGCTAAAGTAACTGTTAAAGTTGATGCTTTTTCGAAAAAAGCGCAAGAAATTATTGAGGCACAAGGTGGCTCTATTGAATAATTGTAATCTATATACACAATAGTATGAAATTTATAGAAACCATAAAAAATATTTATAGAATTCAAGAGCTACGCACTCGAATTCTATTTACGCTGGGTTTGATATTAATTTATCGCTTAGGTTCGTTTGTGGTTTTGCCGGGTATCGACCCTAGTGAGTTGGACAATTTGGCAAAACAAGTTAATGACCAAGGAATATTGGGTATAATTAATATGTTCTCGGGGGGTGCCTTTGCCAATGCTTCGGTGTTTGCACTGGGTATAATGCCTTACATTTCGGCATCGATTGTGGTGCAATTGTTTGGTATAGCTATTCCGTACTTCCAGCGTTTACAAAAAGAAGGCGAAAGCGGGCGGAAGAAAATCACTCAAATTACCCGTTTGCTTACCGTAGCTATTTGTGCTGCGCAAGCTCCGGCTTATCTTAAAAACTTGACAATGCAAGTGCCGGCAGAGGCAGTTTTGGTGCAAAGCGGTTTGTTTTGGATTTCGTCCATTATCATACTGATAGCGGGAACGATGTTTGTAATGTGGCTCGGCGAACGTATAACCGATAGAGGTTTGGGTAATGGTATATCGCTTATAATTATGATTGGTATTATTGCTCGCTTTCCGGCAGCGTTGTTTCAAGAATTTGGTATGCGTTTGGAAGGAGCGGGAGGCTTGATAGTATTCTTACTTGAAATGCTTATGTTGCTTGTAATCATTACACTGGCAATACTTTTGGTGCAAGGAACACGAAGAATACCGGTGCAATATGCCAAGCGAGTTGTAGGAAATAAACAATATGGCGGCGTGCGTCAGTATTTACCGTTGAAAGTGAATGCGGCAGGTGTAATGCCTATCATCTTTGCGCAAGCATTGATGTTTATTCCAATTACCCTTGCAGGTTTTACTTCGCAAGACGGCATGTCGGGGTTTGTGGCTGCATTTGCCGACCATACAGGATTTTGGTATAATTTAGTGTATGCAACGTTGATTATATTGTTTACCTATTTTTACACTGCAATTACTATGAACCCGCAGCAAATAGCCGAGGAATTGAAACGCAACGGCGGATTTATTCCGGGTATAAAACCGGGTAAGAAAACAGCGGAATTTATTGATAATGTGATTTCTCGCATTACACTACCGGGCTCTATTTTTATAGCTATTGTGGCTATATTGCCGGCTTTTGCAACCATAGCAGGCGTGAGTAATCAGTTTGCACAGTTCTTTGGCGGAACATCGTTGCTCATTATGGTTGGTGTAATATTAGACACGTTACAACAAATAGAAAGTCATTTGCTCAATCGCCACTACGATGGTTTGATGAAAACCGGACGTATAAAAGGTCGTTCATCGGGAATGATGTCAAATGCAATTTAATTAAATTAGAGGTAAACATACATGGCAAAACAACAATCAATCGAACAGGACGGTACAATCGTAGAAGCATTGTCGAATGCAATGTTTCGAGTTCAATTGAACAACGGGCATATCATTATAGCGCACATTTCGGGGAAAATGCGTCAGCATTTTATACGAATATTGCCGGGTGATAAAGTGAAAGTTGAAATGTCGCTGTATGATTTAACAAAAGGAAGAATAACATTTCGATATAAATAAAACAAGGATATGAAAGTTCGAGCATCAGTCAAAAAAAGAAGTAGCGAATGTAAGATAGTTCGCCGCAAAGGAAGAATTTACGTTATTAACAAAAAAAATCCGAAATTTAAACAAAGACAAGGATAATTTTTATAATTTTGCACACAATTTCAAAGTAAGTATTATGGCAAGAATATCTGGTATTGATTTACCAAAAAACAAGCGAGGAGAAGTAGCACTGACCTATATATTTGGTATAGGACGCCCAAGTGCTGTAAAAATTTTAGATAAAGCCGGCGTGGATAAAAACATAAAAGTAAAAGATTGGAACGACCAACAAACTACTTCAATCCGCAGCGTCATATCTGAAGAATTTAAAGTAGAAGGCGAATTGCGTTCGGAAGTGCAATTGAACATCAAGCGATTGATGGATATTGGCTGTTACCGGGGAATACGCCACCGTTTAGGGTTGCCTGTGAGAGGTCAATCAACAAAAAACAATGCTCGTACAAGAAAAGGAAAGAAAAAAACAGTTGCTAACAAGAAAAAAGTAACTAAATAATATTAATTAGATTATTATGGCTAAAAAGACAAAGTCAGTAAAAAAAGTAGTAAAAGTTGACGCTGCCGGACAAGCGCACATACACGCATCGTTCAACAATATTATTGTAACCCTTACCAATGGCGAAGGTCAAGTAATATCGTGGTCATCATCGGGTAAAAAAGGATTTAGAGGCTCAAAGAAAAACACTCCTTATGCTGCACAAATGGCTGCAACCGACTGTGCAAAAGAAGCCTTTGATTTAGGTTTGCGCAGAGTAAAAGTGTTTGTTAAAGGACCGGGAGCCGGACGAGAATCGGCAATTCGCACAATTCACAATTCGGGAATTGAAGTTACGGAAATCGTAGATGTAACTCCACTGCCTCACAATGGTTGTCGCCCTCCGAAAAGAAGAAGAGTTTAAAAATTTATTAATATTTGAATAATGGCAAGATATACAGGACCAACTTCAAAAATTGCACGTAAATTCGGTGAACCTATTTACGGACCCGATAGTGCTTTACAAAAGAAAAATTACGCGCCCGGACAACACGGACCGGCAAAACGCCGCGGTAAAAAATCGGTGTATGGCGTGCAATTGCAAGAAAAACAAAAAGCAAAATATATGTATGGCGTTTTGGAACGTCAATTTGAAAATTTATTCCACGAAGCAAAACGCCGTCCGGGTATTACGGGTGAAATCCTTATGCAATTATTGGAACAACGCCTCGATAATGTGGTGTATCGTTTAGGAATTGCATCGACACGCAGTGCTGCCCGTCAATTAGTTTCGCACCGTCATATTACCGTGAACGGAAAAGTGGTAAACATTCCTTCATTCGGCGTGAAAGCAGGCGATGTTATAGCTGTTCGTGAAAAATCACGCAGTTTGGAAATTGTAAAATCATCATTAAGTACCAATTCGGTGAGTAAATATTCATGGTTGGAATTTGATAAAAACGAAATGCAAGGAAAATTCCTTAACATTCCGGAACGTACCGAGATACCTGAAACTATCAAGGAACAATTAATCGTAGAACTTTACTCTAAATAATAATAAGTAAGACTTTTGCCATGGCAATATTAGCATTTCAAAAACCCGATAAAGTTATAATGCTTGAATCGGACACCAACGTAGGAATATTTGAGTTTCGCCCATTGGAGCCGGGTTATGGAATTACCGTAGGTAACGCCATTCGCCGTGTGCTTCTTTCTTCACTCGAAGGATATGCGATTACAAATATCAAAATCGACGGCGTTGACCACGAATTTTCTACCATAAAAGGTATAGTAGAAGACGTAACCGAAATAATTTTAAATATCAAACAAATTCGCTTCAAACGAGTTTCATCTGAAAATGCACAATCGGAAAAAGTTTCGATAACTATTGCAGGAAAAGATAAATTCAAAGCCGGCGATTTGAATGCGTATTTAACAAATTTCCAAGTTTTAAATACCGATTTGGTACTATGCCACATCAATGCTCCTGTGAAATTGAAACTCGATTTTTGGATTGATAAAGGACGTGGGTATGTAGCTGCCGAAGAAAACAAAATGTTAGACGCAGAATTCGGTGTAATACCGGTAGATTCTATTTTCACACCAATCAAAAATGTGAAATATACCATAGAAAACTATCGTGTGGAGCAAAAAACCGACTTTGAAAAATTGATTTTGGAAATCAAAACCGACGGTTCAATCCACCCAAAAGATGCTTTGAAAGAAACAGCTAAAATTTTGATTCATCACTTTATGTTGTTCTCCGATGAGAAAATAACAGTAGATAATGAAGATAAATTTGGCAACGAAGAATTCGACGAAGAAGTACTTCACATGCGTCAATTGTTGAAATCACGTTTAGTTGACATGGATTTATCGGTACGTGCGTTGAATTGCTTGAAAGCTGCCGATGTTGAAACTCTTGGCGAGTTGGTATCGTTCAACAAAAACGACCTGTTGAAGTTTAGAAACTTTGGTAAAAAATCGCTTACTGAATTAGACGAGTTATTGGAAGACTTAAATCTTACTTTCGGTATGGATATAAGCAAATATAAATTAGATAAAGAATAATCATAGAGACGCAATGAGACACGGAAAAAAAATAAATCATTTAAGTAGAACGCATGAGCATAGAACTGCAATGCTTTCGAATATGGCAACGTCTTTAATTATGCACAAGCGCATAAAAACAACCGTTGCAAAAGCAAAAGCTTTACAAAAATATGTTGACCCGTTGATTACAAAATCAAAAGAAGACTCAACACATTCACGTCGTATAGTATTCAAATATTTACAAAACAAATTTGCGGTAACTGAATTATTCCGCGAAGTGTCGGTAAAAGTTTCAACCCGTCCGGGTGGTTACACTCGTATCATTAAATTGGGCACTCGTTTGGGCGATGCTGCCGAAATGTGCTACATTGAGTTGGTTGATTTTAACCAAACGTATGTGAAAGAAGGAAAAGCTCCTGCGAAAAAAGCAACAGTACGTCGTAGCCGCGCGAAAAAAGCAACAGCACCTGCAACAGCTAAAACCGAAGCGCCTGCTGCTGTTGAAGCACCGGCTGCAACAGAAGAATAGTAAAAATTGTTTTGATTTGTAAAAAAAGCTGTCTCGTAGAGATAGCTTTTTTTGTTTTGTTTTGCCAAATTACAGCGGTTTCAGTGGCTGCGCTAAACCTTTGTGCGAAACCAAATCGCATTTAAGCGAGCCTAATACCATGTTAAATTCTACCCGAAGAGGCACATGATTGGCATCGTCGCTAACCCAGAAACTAACATCGTCTTTTGCTTTAAACACCCTGCCCACTTCTACAAGCGGTTGTAATTTCAAGGCATTGTATTTTCCCAATTTGGTCGAAATTTTCTCTTTGCCTTTGTAAATCAATTTGTAGGGGAACACTTCGTCCGAAAAATATATTTGCATGCTAATAGTATCGTTCATTTTGAGGTTTTTAAAACCATCTTTGCGCAAATAATAGAGGCTCGAAATAAGGTCGTATGTATTAGCAGGCACCGGAATTATGCCGTTTCTCGTGCTTTTCACATTGTTGTTGGCGTGGTCGTAGGTTGCTTCATCGTAGTAACGGTATTTATTTTCTTTGATATTGCGGATTGCTTTTTCCGGCTTGCATTTATTGCCTTCGTCAAAATAACTTTCGTACACGTCTTCTATGCCGAAAATCCAATCGGCAACACCGGTAGTTTTCATTGAGGCACGGGCGTGAAGGAGTTTTTTATTGTTCAAGGTAGTTTCTTTGAGTGTAATTGTTGCCGCGCCACCATTCACAATACCATAATACATTACAAATTGCAACTCTTCGCCGGCTTTGAACGTTGCGGCATTTTGTGCGTTGTTGCTATCATACGTCATAAATGACATGGAAATTATGGCAAATGCAATATAGATACTTAGTTTTTTCATGATGTTTTGTTTTTAAAAGCCCCCTAAATCCCCCTCTGGGGGGACTTTTGGAACTGTGGTTAAATTATAATTTTAGTTCTTTATTTTAATTCTTTCTTCCGAGCTTCAGCAAGTCCCCCTTGAGGGGGGATTTAGGGGGGCTTTTCCTATTATTAATGAATTAATCTGACAATTATTGTGCCACAATTTACAAATGTATATATTTGTACTTTTAAATAAAAATTCCATGGACGAAAAATTTTTACAAATTCTAAAAAATGCCTTACAGGTTTACATAAAATTTGGAATAAAAAGTGTTTCAATGGACGATTTGTGCAAAGAACTCAAAATTTCCAAAAAAACCTTGTATAAATATGTCTCCAATAAAGAAGAATTGTTGGAACGGATTTTTGTTGACTACATAAGGATTGATTTCAATGCGTATTTGCAAGAAAAATTTGTAGCACAAGAAAAAAATGCCATTGATTACTTTTTTCTCACTTTGGCATATATGCAACAGTACAACACGGTAACGCCGCTAATGTTCAATGATTTACAATTACATTACCCAAGTGTTTTTGAGAAATTGCAAGAGGTGCAAAGCGCACAAAAATTCGCAATTTTAGAGAAAAACCTGCAACAAGGGCAAGCCGAAGGTTTGTATAGAACCGATATAAATTCACAACTCGTGTTGTTTATTTTTACGAATAGTTTTATTAAAGATGTTCAAAAAATTGAAATCTTCGATAAAAAAGAGTTATTCGATGAATGTTTGCGGATTTATATATGTGCCATTGCTACGCCTGAGGGAATGGAGTATTTTTTAGGTATTAGGGAATAGGAAAAAATATTTTTTCCTCACCCCATTTTTATATAAAAATAAAATATATCTTTGTGGCAAGTAAAAAAAGATTAATTATTTAAACAAAGTAAAAAAATGAAAATTACAGTAGTTGGAGCAGGAAACGTTGGAGCAACCTGTGCAAATGTTATGGCTCAAAAAGAATTAGCGAGCGAAATCGTATTATTAGACATCAAAGAAGGATTTGCCGAAGGTAAAGCATTAGACATTATGCAAACCGCAGAATTACTTCAATTCGACAGTCGTGTAGTAGGTGTAACCTCAGATTACAGCAAGACTGCCAATTCAGATGTAGTAGTAGTAACTTCGGGTATTCCTCGTAAACCGGGTATGACACGTGAAGATTTGATTGGCACAAACGCAGGTATTGTTGATAGCGTTGCGCAAGAGATATTGAAATTTTCGCCCAATGCAATTATTGTAGTTATTTCAAACCCAATGGATACAATGACCTATTTGACATTGAAAAAAACAGGTCTTCCAAAAAATCGCGTAATCGGTATGGGCGGTATTCTTGATAGCGCACGTTTCCGTTTCTATTTAAGCGAAGCGCTTAATTGTCAAGCAACTGATATTCAAGCAAGCGTAATTGGCGGTCATGGCGATACTACTATGATACCATTAACTCGTCTTGCTGCTCAAAATGGTGTGCCTGTAAGCCAGGTGCTTGATGCCGAAACGTTGAAAAAAGTTGCTGCCGACACTATGGTAGGTGGTGCAACTTGTACAAAATTATTAGGAACTTCTGCATGGATTGCTCCGGGTGCTGCCGGTGCTGCTTTGGTTGAGTCTATTGTACGCGACCAAAAGAAAGTATTCCCTTGCTGCGTTGCGCTTGATGGCGAATACGGTCAAAAAGATATTTGCATAGGTGTACCTGTGGTAATTGGCAAAAACGGTGTGGAAAAAATCGTTGATTACAAACTAAACGCCGAAGAACAAGCAGAATTCGATAAAAGTGCAGCTGCTGTCCGCAATATGAACGATGTATTGAAAGAATTGAATATTCTTTAACATAAAAAAACCGGCTTGAAAAAGCCGGTTTTTTTTATTTTTTATTCCTAAAAATAAACCCTTCTCCCAAATGGTCAACCAAAATGCGGCTGTCTTTGGTAATAGAACCATCGAGTATGCGACGTGAAAGTTCGTTGAGCAATTCTTTTTGAATAATTCGTTTTACCGGACGTGCGCCAAATTGCGGATTATAGCCCATTTGTGCTAATTCTTCAACAGCATCGGGTGTTATGGAAATATCTACACCCATAGCAGCAAGGCGTTTTGCCATAATTTGAAATTGCAGTTCTACAATCAGTTGTATATCGCTACGGCTCAATGGCGTAAACATAATCACTTCGTCAATACGATTTAAAAATTCGGGGCGAACACTGCGTTTGAGCAATTCAAAAACTTCGGTTTTTGCCCGTTCGATTATTTTTTGACTATTGTCGTCGGTCATTTGTTCAAAATGCTCTTGAATAATGTTCGAGCCAATGTTGGAAGTCATAATAATAATAGTGTTTTTGAAACTCACGGTGCGTCCTTTGTTGTCGGTCAGCACGCCGTCGTCTAACACTTGGAGCAAAATATTGAACACGTCGGGGTGGGCTTTTTCAATTTCGTCGAGCAATACCACTGAATATGGTTTGCGGCGCACGGCTTCGGTCAATTGACCGCCTTCGTCGTAGCCAATGTAGCCGGGAGGCGCTCCAATAAGGCGTGTTACCGAAAACGATTCTTGATATTCGCTCATATCAATTCTTGTCATCAAATTTTCATCGTCAAACAAAAATTCGGCAAGTGCTTTTGCCAACTCGGTTTTTCCCACACCGGTGGAACCGAGAAATATAAACGAACCTATGGGACGTTTGGCATCTTGCAAACCGGCACGACTGCGGCGCACGGCATCGGCTATTGCCGTAATTGCCTCGTTTTGCCCCACCACTCGTTGGTGTAATTCCGCTTCTAAATTCAACAATTTTTCACGCTCGGCTTGTAGCATTTTACTTACCGGAATACCCGTCCAGCGGCTTACTACATCGGCAATATCGTCGGCACGAACTTCTTCGTCAACCAAGGCTTGCGTTGCTTGTTTTTCTTGCAATTCAACTGACAATTTTGCCATAACTTCCTCTTGTTCACGGATTTTTCCGTAACGAATTTCGGCAACTCTGCCGTAATTTCCTTCTCGCTCGGCAACATCGGCTTCAAATTTCAGATTTTCAATTTCTTGTTTTATGCCTTGAATTCGTGTAACAATCGTTTTTTCGCTTTCCCAACTTGCCATCAAAGCGTTGCGTTGCTCTTGCAATTCAACTAAATTTTTTTCCAGCGTTTCGAGTTTGAGTGAAGTGCCTTCACGCTTCAATGCTTCACGTTCAATTTCCATTTGACGGACCTTCCGGTTCAATTCGTCGATTTCTTCGGGTACGGAATTCATTTCAAGGCGCAATTTTGCTGCCGCTTCGTCCATTAAATCAATTGCTTTATCGGGCAGGAAACGAGCGGTAATGTAGCGGTGCGAAAGTTCGACGGCAGCAACAATTGCCTCGTCTAAGATACGTACTTTGTGGTGGTTTTCGTAACGTTCTTTCAAGCCGCGTAAAATTGAAACGGTATCTTCAACTGTTGGCTCGTTTATCATTACGGTTTGGAAACGGCGTTCCAAAGCCTTATCTTTTTCAAAATATTTTTGGTATTCATCGAGTGTGGTTGCTCCAATGGCACGCAAATCGCCACGTGCCAAAGCCGGTTTTAAAATATTGGCAGCGTCCATAGCGCCTTCGCTTTTGCCTGCACCCACAAGGGTGTGAATTTCGTCTATGAATAAAATTATTTCGCCATCGGCACTAATCACCTCATTTACAACTGATTTAAGGCGTTCCTCAAATTCGCCTTTGTATTTTGCACCGGCAATCAATGCGCCCATATCGAGCGAAAATATTTGTTTCGATTTCAAATTATCGGGTACATCGCCTTTGATAATGCGGTGCGCCAAACCTTCGGCAATAGCGGTTTTTCCCACGCCCGGTTCGCCTATCAAGATAGGATTATTTTTAGTGCGGCGGCTAAGAATTTGCAGCACACGGCGTATTTCGTCATCACGCCCAATCACGGGGTCGAGTTTGCCCGAACGAGCCTGTTCGTTCAAATTTATGGCAAAACGTTGCAAGGCTTGGTAGGTATCTTCGGCGGTTTGACTCGAAACAGTAGCGCCTTTGCGCAATTCTTGAATTGCTGCCAAAAGATTTTTTTCGGTAACGCCGTTATCTTTCAGCAATTGCGAAATTTGGTCGCCGCATTTAAAAATTCCTATTAGTATATGCTCAATCGAAACATATTGGTCGTTCATTGTTTTAAGCTGATTTAAAGCCTCTTGCAGAGCTTTATTGGCATTCGACGATAAATAGTTTTCGCCACCGGTAACTTTTGGGTAACTTTCAAGAATTTTTTGTAACACTTTGCGCAAAGCAGCCGTATTGACACCTATTTTTTGTAATATAAATTGCATTACACTTTCCGCTTTTTCAAAAAGCGCTTCGAGCAAATGCCCGTTTTCCACTGCTTGATGTTGGTGTGCAGAAGCTATTTGAACCGCTTGGTTCACTACTTCTTGTGCTTTGATTGTGAATTTGTTAAAGTCCATGGCTTTTTAATAACTGAATAACTGAGTAATTGAATAATTGAGTAACTGAATGATGATAAAATGCTTTGCGATAAATACTTCGTGATAAATGCCTGCGGCGATAAAACGCTACGCTGATAAAATTTTATCGTGCGAAGCACATTTATCTTTTTATCGCCGCAGGCAATTTATCAATTTTCAATGTTACTTACAAAGTATTTGCCAAAGTTATTTTTCTGACATTGTTTCTTTTTATGTAAAAAAAAGTGTCATTTTGTCAGAAAAATGGGAATGTGTTTTATTTTTTGCAAAAAAACGTTTATATGTAATAATATTTTCTTACATTGTACGATATTTTATTATACGCTGTTGCGAAATTGAATTTTGATAAACATATTTAAACTCACGCTTTATGAGGCGATTATTATACCTGTTACTTATTTCCGTACTTATGCAATCGTGTGCAGCAACGTTTATTCCTGCTACACAGAGTGTTCCGTTGTTTGAAGAAAAGGGGGAATATCACTTTGAAGCCGGAGCAAGCACCAATAGTTTATATGCGAATGCAGCTACCGCACTTACTAATTATTTGGGCGTTTCGGTGGGTGGAAATGTGTCGTATGGTAATTTCTCGAACCGCTATGATATTTTTACACTTAAAAATGATTCCGGAATAGTGGGTTCTTCTTCACACAAATCGAAAGGCGACTGTAATCATGTGTATGGCGAAGCAAGTGTGGGATTACTGAATATAGATAAAGAATCGGGAGGCAATATATTTGAATTATTCGGTGGTTTTGGTATGGGTGCTTCTACGTCAGCCGATTATTATTCGTTTTTTTTACAAGGAAATAGCGGAACAAAAGAAAAAAGATTTGAAGGTGGCGTGTCCATGCGAATTGGTTATTCGCTATTTAATTACCCGGAAGAAAAATTCGGCGGAATGAGCTTTGAACCAATGGGTTTTATGCGAATAGGAGGGGAGCATTTAAAAGTTGACTTTCGCGGTGGACTTAATTTTCTAATTTCCAATGCTACTACTAAAATAGATGTACACCATAGTACTGTTTTGCATTTTTCAGTGGGGTTGACGTATAGGTTTGGGAATAACCGAATGACGGAATAACTGAATAATTGAATATTTAAGTGTGCTATTTTGTGGAAAATGAGAAAAAACGTTTGTTGATATAGAGGATTTAAACAGTTAGTTGTCCTATATCTGAACGTTATTTTTTGTATTTTTGCGGACTTAAAAATTCATAGCTCATGAAAAAAAATATACTGACGATTGTTGCGTTATTTTTGATTGGTTTTGCTAATGGGCAAGTAACCAACGTAAAAGCCGATTTCTCGTGCCCAAGCGGAATAACCGTAACCTACGATGCGCCCACTTCGGGCAATGCAACCTTATATTACAGCCCCGATAATGGTACTACGTGGCTCGAAGCAAAAACCGTAACCAAAACCGGTAATACCATTGTTTGGGATAATAAGGCTGATAATGTGAGTTTTGGGCAGTTTCGGTTGAAGGTTGAGGTGCCAACACCAACACTTGGCGAGTGCACCGTCAATTCTACTCTTCCTGTGGGGAAACTCACTTTTTTGTGTTATAATTTGGGTGCCGACCCGAATATGAGCATAGAGCAGCAAATGGCTTACACTCCCAACCCTAACACTGTGGGCACTACCGACAGCAAGGTTTACGGCGACCTTTACCAGTGGGGACGTAATACCGATGGACACGAGAAGCGCACAAGCAGCACAACAACTACGCTTGCCACTACCAACACTCCCGGACATGGTAATTTTATATCTGCCCCAAACACTCCTTACGACTGGCGTAGCGGCGGTGTTCAGACTTCTCGCTGGGGTGACGGCACAAGCAATGCAAAAATGCCCAAAGCTGCCAACGACCCTTGCCCTGCAGGTTACCGCCTTCCTACTCAGCAAGAGTGGGCAAGTATTTACAATGGTATGAATGGAATAAACACTTGGACTTGGAACAGCACCGGAACACCGGGTTATAAAATCTCTACCGACAATGGTACTACTACTGCTCTTTTCCTGCCGGCGGCGGGCTATCGTTTCTACCGCAATGGCACGCTCTACAACGCAGGCACGGACGGCAACTACTGGAGCAGTACAGTGGATGGTGAGTACTCGTTCATCCTGTACTTCAGCAACGGGTACGTGAATCCGAGCCTCAACTTCAACCGTGCCTACGGTATGTCGGTGCGTTGCCTCGCAGAATATTAATTATCTGTGATTGTCTGAACCAGAATTTTAACAAGATTTACAAAATTACCAAGATGAGAAAATAAAAATCCTGCAAGTTCTTAAAAATCTTGAAAAAATCGAGGTTCCCTTAGACAAAAAAGAAAAATAAAAAATATGAAACAAGAAATTCAAAACATACTGATTTTTAAAACCGAAGACGAAAAAGTTTCGGTTGATGTGCGATTTGATGAAAATACCGTTTGGCTTACGCAGGAGCAAATGGGTTTACTGTTTGAAAAATCGAAATCAACTGTTTGTGAGCATATTAAAAATATATTTGCCGAAAGAGAACTTAATGAAGAAGTGGCTGTTCGGAATTTCCGAATTACCACTCAACACGGTGCTATTGCTGGGAAAACACAGGAAGTAAATATTAATTTGTACAATCTCGACGTAATTATTTCGGTAGGTTACCGCGTAAAATCGTTGCGAGGCACGCAGTTCCGGCAATGGGCAACGCAACGCTTGAATGAATATATTCGCAAAGGTTTCACAATGGACGATGAACGGTTAAAAAATCTTGGCGGTGGCGGTTATTGGAAAGAATTGTTGCAACGTATTCGCGATATTCGCGCTTCGGAGAAAGTGTTTTACCGCCAAGTGCTTGATATTTATGCCACAAGTATTGATTACGACCCGCAAGCCGATACATCTGTTGCATTTTTCAAAAAAGTGCAAAACAAAATTCACTACGCTATTCACGGGCAAACGGCTGCCGAAGTGATTTACAACAGAGCCGATGCCGAAAAAGAATTTATGGGTTTGCAATCGTTTTCGGGCAGTCGTCCGTATTTGAAAGATGCGGTTGTTGCCAAAAATTATTTAGACGAAAAAGAATTGCGCAGTTTGGGGCAAATTGTTTCGGGTTATTTGGATTTTGCCGAGCGGCAAGCCGAGCGCGAACAGCCAATGACAATGCGCGACTGGGCAGAACATTTAGATAGAATTTTAACAATGAGCGGCGAAAAACTATTACAGGGAGCAGGAACAATAAGCCACGACCAAGCAATAGATAAAGCTACAACGGAATACAAAAAATACCAACAAAAAACATTGAGTGAAGTTGAAAAATCGTATTTGGAAACTTTGAAACAATTGGAAAAGATACAATGATAATGAGAAAATTATTAACCATATTGCTACTAATAGCACTTGCGTTTTATGCTCAAGCACAATGCCCCAATTTCACAAATATCACCGCACCCGGTGTAAAAGCATTCACAGGCAAAACAAACAACCCATTTGCCACACAAGGCGTGGTGGAAGGCAGGCACACCCTAATTACCACACAAGGCACCGACCCTAACACCGGCGGCGCATTACAACTTTTGCCTGCGGGCGAAACTTCGGTTATTCGGCTTGGAAACGATAAAACCGGTGCAGAAGCCGAAGCATTATCGTACAGTTTTACGGTTGATAAAAATAATCCGGTGTTGCTTGTAAAATTCGCCGTAGTAATGGAAGACCCCGGACACAAAAGTATTGAACAGCCTCGTTTCGTAATTCGCATTACCGACCAAAACGGCGACCTTGTGGAAACCTGTGCCGAATATGATGTGTCGGCTCGGGAAGATATTCCGGGTTTTCAAAGTTATCAGAAAAGTGTACACACACCTGTTCGTTGGCGCGATTGGACAAATGTAGGACTCGATATGAGCCGTTTTGCAGGGCAACAGGTGCAAGTGCAGTTTATTACTTACGACTGCACACAAACAGGACACTTTGGCTATGCCTATTTTACGGCTTCGTGTATTTCCAATAAATTACAGTTAGACGGCGCTTGCGCAGGCGGCAGTTTTACGCTCGAAGCTCCCAAAGATTTTGAGAGTTACCGGTGGAGCAATGGTGCAACTACCCGCAGAGTAACTTTTACAACTGCCGATGTCAATAATTCGCAAATTTCGTGTTTGGTAACTTCGGCTACCGGTTGTCAGTTTCCGTTGTATGCCTTTGTTGCTGCAAATCCGGGCAGTGTGCAGGCGGGCGATTATACCGATATTATTTGCGAAGGCGAAACATACACCAAACACAATTTTAATTTGCCGCCGCAAGAGGCGGGAACGCATTTTTACCAAAATGTGATTGTAAACCCTGCGGCGTGTACCGACGGTGCGGAAATAAATCTTACGCTTACCGTTATGCAACGCACTACCTATCTTCGCGAGGCAATTTGCCACGGGCAAAGTTATTCCGGCAATGGTTTTGAGGTAAAAGAACCGCCGGTGGGAATGTTTCGCGATACCATAAAAACCGGCACCGTAAACGGTTGCGACACTTACAATGTGCTGGAACTCACGGTAAGTGCCGGTGAATATACATTGCCAAAGATTATTGAGAGCGAAACGCAGCCCTGTACCGAAGAAATTTCCACTTATGCTTTTTCCGGAGCCGAAGGTCTTAGCCATTTTGAATGGATTGTGCCAAGCAATGCGGTGCTGTACAAAAGTTCGCGCTTTGCACAAATCATACAACTGTATTTTACCGACGACAGCCCAAGTGTGCTGCAACTGAGCTGGAAAAACGGTTGCGGCAGCGGTACGGAACAACTCAACATTACGCCTCGAAAATCGTACAGCATACAAAAAAATGAAGAAGTGTGCCAAGGCGAAAATTTCAATATGTATAATTTTAATCTTGGTGCGCAGGACGAAGTTGGTTATTTTGTGTATTCCAAACATGTAACCTCGAAGTTTGGCTGCGATAGTGTGGTTACGCTTGCGCTGAGCGTGTTGCCAAAACCTGTGCCGCGCATTGAACCGAACAATATGCTGCTTTGTTCGGCAGGCGAGGAAATTACGCTGTGGGCTTTGACGGAGGGAATGACGTATCCGGGAAACGGTGGTGGTGCAAGCGATAATCCTTGTGGAAATTTTGATTATGAAAAATGGTATAATACGTTAAAACCTAATGCGGAAAGTGATTTTGAAATAGGGCTAATGCCAGCCAATGATGGTACCTGTTATATAGCGAGGTATTGGGGGACGAATACAGATATTGTTGTACCACGTTCCGTAAATGGCTATATTGTAACGTATATACCTTCCGGGTCATTCAAATATACTGCTGTTACGTCAATTGTTCTTCCGCCGACAACTAATGTGATTATCTCAAGTGCTTTTACTCTTGGCTCTCAGTTGATGTACATTACTGTTCCCAAAACAGCGATATTTGAGATAAGTAGTTCTGAAGATCATTTCCCTCAAGCAATTATTCGCTGTTATGAGAATTCCTCTGCACATCAATATGCCAAAGATGAAGGAAAAAAAATTGAATTGATAGAGGATTGTGAAAACGAAGACGGCGTAGTGATTAACGGCGTAAAATGGGCAACTTGTAATGTAGATGCACCCGGTACTTTTGCTAAAAATCCGGAAAATGCGGGAATGTATTATCAATGGAACCGTTCCAAAGGGTGGATTGCGGCAGGAACAGGAACAGGTTGGAATAGCAGCAACCAAAGCGGCACAGAATGGGAAAAGGCTAACGACCCTTGCCCCGAAGGTTGGCGCGTGCCCACCTTGATAGAACTAAAAAACCTTCTTAAAGAAACAAATAAGGGAGTATGGACAACTAATTACAAAAACACAGGCGTTGCAGGGCGAATATTTACTTATGGTACATCAGAACTTTTTTTCCCGGCAGCCGGAGGTCTAAACACTCTTGGACACGTTTGGAATGCAGGAGAAATTGGTACATATTGGAGTAGTACCCCAAATAGTGGAAGCGATGCCTACTTCCTTAGCTTTACTAACACAGAGGCAAAAACAGATGAATGGGGTGCTGCCGCTCGCGCAGTAGGTCGTTCTATTCGCTGTGTAAAGGACAATTTTATAAACGTAAAAGATAACTTCGTTACAATAAACATCTACGACTGCTCGCTCAATTATTTGTGGAACACCGGCTCCACCAAAGGCGCAATTACCGTAAAACCAACACAAACCACCGAATACAGCGTAGAAGTTACCACTCAAAACAGCTGCTCGGCAAAGGCAAAACAAACGGTGGTAGTGCATACCAACGCGCCGCAAAACATAAATGCCACTATTTGCGAAGGCGAAACCTACGCCGAATATGGCTTAAACGCCAAAACTGCGGGCGTGTATCCGATAAATATTAAGGGTGGCGATTGCCCTGTTATGCTGAACGTGAATTTAAGCGTAACGAAACCCGTTGTTACAAAAATTACCGACAAAACCTGTGCCGGAGCATTGTATCAAAAACACGGTTTGGATTTGATTTTGATAGAACCCGGAATTTTTAAAGATACTATTCGTTACCGTAATGCGCAAGGTTGTATCGATATTATTGCATTGGAAATTAGCGTTTACCCCGGCTATTTACCCGGCACCGAGAGTTACTTTATTTATCGAGATACTATTTGCCAAAATGAAATCTACAACAAAAATGGTTTTAATCTTGGCAAACAAGAAATTGCAGGAAAATTTACGCATACTAATAAATCTAAAAATGTACATAACTGCGAGGTTGCTGATATTTTGCAACTCGTGGTAAATCCTGTGTACACAAATCGCATAAGCGATGTAATTGACAAAAATTCTGCCTACGCAAAATATAATTTCAATTTTGCAAAAGTAACGAAAGATACTACGGCAACGGTGAAATTGCTAAGTGTGGAGGGTTGCGACAGCACTGTGATTTTGAATTTGAAAGTGAAAGATGTTACTTGCACACCGCCAACGGTTACAATTGCAGAAAAAGAGATTTGCCAAAATAACAGTATTCATTTACAATTTACCGGCATTGCGCCGTTTGAGTTGGATTATACGTTTAATGGCACACGGCAAAAAATCACAGTTTCGGGAATGAATACTACGCTTGTGGCAACGCAAGCGGGCGAAAATACGTTTATTGCACACAGTTTGGTCGATAAAAACGGTTGTTTTGCCGATTTTTTAGATGAAAATGGAGTGAAAATAAACGATGTCGTTTGGGCAAAATATAATGTTGATGCGCCCGGTACTTTTGCTGCCAACCCGCAAGATGCAGGTAAATTCTACCAATGGAATCGTAAAGTAGCATGGGCTACTACGGGTACTGTAATCGGCTGGAATACTACAAATCCTGTCGGCGCCACGTGGGAGAAACAAAATGACCCTTGTCCCACAGGCTATAGAGTGCCCACAAAAGCCGAACAGGATGCTCTGGTAAATTTTGGTAGCACTTGGACTTTTAATTATAACGGTACAGGCGTAGCCGGTAGAATATTTGGCAGTGGAAGCAATACCGTTTTTTTTCCTGCCGTGGGCTCTCGCTACCACGACGGTATGCTCGGCCACGCAGACACGTACGGCTACTATTGGAGCAGTACCGAGCTTGACAGTTATACCTACTTCGTGTTTTTCGGTAGCGATAATGTCGGCGTGTGGGGTAGCAACCCCTTCCGCACGGACGGCTATTCCATTCGCTGTGTAAAAGACTTACAAAACAATAAACAAACAAATACAATAACCGTCAACAAGGTTGATAATCTCTTTATTGCCGACACTATTTTTGTGGGCAAAAGTTATAACAAACACGGTTTTTCAATACCTGTTCAAACCGCAGCAGGCACAATTCGCGAAACTTTGCGCTTGCAAAATCAAGCGCTGTGCGATAGCCTCGTGATTTTAAACTTGAAAGTATTGTGTGTAATATCTGATACAACCAAAATTGCCGACACAATTTTCGTAGGAAGAAGTTATAACAAACACGGTTTTTTAATTCCAATTCAAACCGCAGAAACCACGATTTTCGACACCTTGCGTTTGTACAATCAATTCCTGTGCGACAGCACGGTACTGTTGAATTTGGAAGTGATTTGCCCTAACGACACGCTATACATTGCCGACACTATTTTTGTAGGCGAAAGTTATAACAAATACGGTTTTTCAATACCGGCTCAACATAGAGAAACAACGGTATTCGACACCCTGCGTTTGCACAGTCAATTCCTGTGCGACAGTGCGGTAATTTTGAATTTGAAAGTAATTTTCAATTGTGAATCGAAAATTCCAAACGTATTTACGCCCAATGACGATGGCATAAACGATATATATCTTGAAGGTATGGAGGTATGTTTTAAAAATATCATTATTCTCAATCGCTGGGGGCAAACGATGTATGAAGGCTCCGCCGGCTGGGACGGACGGCAAAATAATGGTGTGCAAGCTGCTCCCGGAACGTATTTTTATATTATTACTACACATTCCGATAAAATTTATAGAGGTGCGCTTATGTTGTTGCGGCAATAAATTTAATGTGCCAATTTTTTAATATGCCAATGTGCCAATGAAATAATGTGAGAATTAACACATTATCATATTAGCTCATTGTCGTATTGGCATATTGACTTCATTGGCACATTCGTTGCCTCGCCACCTCATACAAACAAATCCCCGTAGCAACCGACACATTCAAAGAATTAATTTCGCCCGTCATTGGTATGCAAATTCTACGGTCGGCAAGGTCAATGATTGGTTGCGAAATTCCCTGTTCTTCGTTGCCCATAACCAAAGCGGTGGGCATAGTCATATCGACTTCATAACACGGTTCGGCAAATTTTTCGGAGGCGCACAGCAGTTGCAAACCGCTTTCTTGCAAATATTTACACGTTGCGGCAAGCGATTTTACTTTGCACACCGGCACTTTTGCCAACGCGCCTGCCGATGTTTTAAGCGCATCGGCACTGATTTGCGCCGAGCCAACGTGCGGCACCACCACCGCGTGAACGCCCATACATTCGCACGAACGCACAATTGCGCCGAAATTGCGCACATCGCTCACTTCGTCGAGCAACACGATAAATGGAGTTTCGCCACGCTCGTAAATTGTTGGCAACAAAATTTCGATATTATCAAACTCAATAGGCGATGTAAACGCAATCACGCCTTGATGATTTTTTTGCGTAATGCGTTGCAATTTTTCCACCGGAACGGATTTTACCGTAACACCGGCTTTGCGCGCGTGAAAAATTATTTCACGTATTATTTCATTGTCCGACTGTTTTTTTATCAGAATTTGGTCAATTGGTTTGCCTTCTTTTAAGGTTTCAAGCACTGCGTGGGTGCCGAATATCATTGTTTTTTCGCTCATAATGTTCACTGTTTACGTCATTCCTGCGAAGGCAGGAATCTCTTCGGTTTTATGAGGGGATTCTTGCCTTCGCAGGAATGACGGTTATTATCAATAAAATCCCACTACTTTAAACGTATTATCACGAATTGAGACACCTACTACAATTTGTTCTTCCACATCGCCGTCTTCATCATTTATCATTACGACAACTCTTACAATATTAATCGGAATGTAGCCCCATACAATTCTATTCTCATAGTCCCAAATCTCAACTTCATACGTTGGAATTGTTGTTTGCTCTTTGTTTTTAAAAAATTCTGAATATGCTTCCCTCAAATCGCCGGTAGTGCTTAAAACTCTCTCGTTATTAAACGCAAACGGCACATCGGAAACCTGCATTATGCGATTTACATCGTTTGCCTTACGCATTTCTTCAAACCAAATTGTAACAATTTCAATAGCTTTTTGTTCTTGTTCGTATGTTAACTTTTTTTCCCAGTCTTCATCTAATAATCGCTGTATTTTCCGCAGGTTTTCTTTTTGATTTTCGGGAATTACACCAGCTTTTTGAAATTGGGTAAAATCGTCTAACCATGCTTCGGCGCAAGTGGTGTTCAAGCAATCTTCGTCTTTCAATTCCAAAATTATTTTTTCAGCCTCTTCGTAGCGGTCTTGAAACAGTATGGCGCTTGCCAAATTGGTGTTAATCCACGTTTGAGTGCTGTCTATGGCAAGGGCTTTGCGCGCCATTTGTTCTGCTGCGGCGTAATCTTTTACAAATAAATAGTAGTACGATAAATTCCCCATNGTGCTAACATGCTGCGGCTCAACGAGCAAAAGTTGATTTAAAACTTCTATCGTTCGGGGGTAATCTTTTTGTGAATAGTAAATGTCGGCAAGAATGCTGTAAAAACGCACATCGTTCGGCGTTTCTTTTATTGCTTTTTGCGCAAGCTCAATCGCTTTTTCGTAATTTTTTTGAAAATACGCTGCGCGAATTTCGCCGTAGCGGTTTC
>WQTX01000057.1 GCA_009786075.1 Bacteroidota bacterium
TCCTTTTTCTACTTCTTTTTTTGCACACGAAATAGCGCATAATGCTGCTAAACTCAGAATGATTGTAATTTTTCTCATGGCTGTAATTTTTTTGGTTTATAAACAAGGACAAATATAATACACTTTTACCCTATTTCCAAATGTAAAAATTTTAAAAAAAAATCCCACATTCTACAATGCAGGATTTTTCTATCTATCAAAAATCTTATTTTTTCGATTTAGTTGTGGTAAGTTTTTGAAACTCTTCCATAGAACCTACTATAATTTTATCGTATTCGTTCAAACCTGTTCCGGCAGGAATTTTATGTCCTACAATCACATTTTCTTTCAAACCTTCGAGAGTATCAACTTTACCGTTAATTGCAGCTTCGTTCAGCACTTTTGTAGTTTCTTGGAACGATGCAGCCGAAATGAAACTTTGTGTTTGCAGCGCCGCACGGGTAATACCTTGCAATATTTGCGAAGCGGTAGCAGGCTGAGCTTCACGCACTTGCACTAATTTCATGTCTTTTCGTTTCAGTTGTGAATTTTCATCACGCAATTTACGAGTTGTTACAATTTGTCCGGGAATCAATTCGGTAGAATCACCGGCATCAACAACCACACGTTTATCGTAAATCCAATCGTTTTCTTCCATGAAATCCCAACGGTCAACAATCTGTTTTTCAAGGAATTTGCTGTCTCCCGGGTCTTGAATTTCAACTTTACGCATCATTTGACGTACAATTACCTCAAAGTGTTTGTCGTTGATTTTCACACCTTGCAAACGATAAACTTCTTGCACTTCGTTCACAATATATTCCTGTACTTTGGTTGGACCTTTAATCGCAAGAATGTCGGAAGGCGTAATAGCTCCGTCGGAAAGGCTTACACCGGCTTTCACATAGTCGTTTTCCTGAACAAGAATTTGTTTTGAAAGCGGCACAAGATATTTTTTGATTTCGCCTGATTTCGATTTAACCGAAATTTCACGATTACCACGTTTGATTTTTCCGAACGAAACCTCACCGTCAATTTCCGCAACAATTGCAGGGCTTGACGGGTTACGAGCCTCGAACAATTCGGTTACACGCGGCAAACCACCCGTGATGTCGCCCGATTTTCCAACCGCACGAGGAATTTTCACAAGTACTTGACCGGCTTTCACTTTGTCGCCGTCGTTTACCGAAATGTGCGCTCCCACCGGCAAGTTGTAGTTATGAAGAACGTCGCCAACTTTGTCAACAATTCTAATAACAGGGTTTTTCGATTTATCTTTACTTTCTACAATTACTTTTTCCTCGAAACCGGTTTGTTCGTCCGATTCAACTTTGTAAGTAACACCTTCAATAACGCTTTCAAACGAAATTTTACCGGCTGATTCCGAAATAATCGAAGCATTGTATGGTTCCCATTCGCACAACAAATCGCCTTTTACAACCTCAGCATTTGGTTTCACATACAATTTAGAACCGTAAGGAATATTTTGCGTAGTAAGGGTAATTCCGGTGTTTTTATCAACCACTTTCAATTCGCCCAAACGACCAATCACAATGCTTACCGGTTTGCCGTCCTCTTCGGTTTCCACCGTACGCAATTCTTCAATTTCAACAATACCGTCGTATTTTGCTACTATGTTCGATTCGGCAGCAATGTTCGATGCCGTACCACCCACGTGGAATGTACGAAGTGTAAGCTGTGTACCCGGCTCACCGATTGACTGCGCTGCAATTACGCCCACAGCCTCGCCTTTTTGCACCATACGCGCCGTTGCAAGGTTGCGTCCGTAACATTTTGCACAAATACCTTTGCGTGATTCGCAAATAAGCGCCGAACGGATTTCAACTTGTTCTATTGGCGAATTTTCTATTTTTTGTGTAATTTCTTCGGTAATTTCATCGCCCGAAGCCACAATAAATTCGCCCGTTTGCGGGTGATAAATATCGTGAACGCTGGTGCGACCCAAAATTCTATCGCCCAAACTTTCTACAATTTCGTCGTTATTTTTGATAGCCGTAGCCGTCAAACCACGCAATGTTCCGCAATCTTCCTGTGTAATTACCACGTCTTGCGACACGTCAACCAAACGACGGGTTAAGTAACCCGCATCAGCAGTTTTCAACGCCGTATCGGCAAGACCTTTACGAGCGCCGTGCGTAGAAATAAAGTATTCCAATACCGAAAGACCTTCTTTAAAGTTGGCAAGAATAGGGTTTTCAATAATTTCCTGACTTACCGCACCTGATTTTTGCGGTTTTGCCATCAAACCACGCATACCCGAAAGCTGACGAATTTGTTCCTTAGAACCACGAGCTCCCGAATCCAACATCATATACACCGAGTTGAAACCTTGACGGTCGGAACTCAATTGTTTCATTACAATATTGGTAAGGTTGGCATTGGTATGTGTCCAAATGTCAATAATTTGATTGTAACGTTCATTATTGGTAATGAAACCCATATTGTAATTTGAAAGCACCTCTTCTACTTGACGGTAGCCTTCATTTACCATTTCTTCTTTTTCTTTCGGCACAATTACGTCCGACAAATTGAACGACAAACCGCCTTTGAACGCCATGCTGTAACCAAGATTTTTCATTTCATCAAGGAATTTAGCAGTTTTGGCAGCTCCGGCAGTTTTCAAAATATTGCTGATAATATCACGCAACGATTTTTTTGTCAAAATTTCATTGATATAACCTGCTTCTTCCGGCACCACTTCGTTAAAAATAATCCGTCCGATAGTAGTTTCAATAAGTGATTTTTCTCCTTTACCGTTGGTATGCACCACTTTTACAATTGCGTGCAATTCGGCTTGACCTTCGTTGTAAGCAATAATCGCCTCTTCGGCAGAATAGAAAATTGAACCTTCGCCTTTTGCACCTTTGCGTTCTTTGGTTATGTAATACAAACCAAGCACCATGTCTTGCGACGGCACCATGATAGGCGCACCATTGGCAGGGTTCAAAATGTTGTGTGAAGAAAGCATCAACAACTGCGCCTCCAAAATTGCAGCATTACCAAGTGGTAAATGCACCGCCATTTGGTCGCCGTCGAAGTCGGCATTGAACGCCGTACACACAAGCGGGTGGAGTTGAATGGCTTTACCTTCAATCATTCGTGGTTGGAAGGCTTGAATACCCAAACGGTGCAGAGTTGGAGCACGGTTAAGCAACACAGGGTGTCCTTTCATTACGTTTTCCAAAATATCCCACACGATTGCGTCTTTTCTATCAACTATTTTTTTCGCTGATTTTACGGTTTTTACAATACCGCGCTCAATCAATTTACGAATAACGTATGGTTTGTAAAGTTCTGCCGCCATTTCTTTCGGCAAACCGCACTCGTGCAATTGCAGGTTTGGACCTACAACAATTACCGAACGAGCAGAATAGTCCACACGTTTACCAAGCAAATTTTGACGGAAACGACCTTGTTTACCTTTCAAACTGTCGCTCAATGATTTAAGCGCACGGTTTGCATCGGTTTTTACCGCATTTGCTTTGCGTGAATTGTCGAACAATGAATCAACCGCCTCTTGCAACATACGTTTTTCGTTACGTAAAATTACTTCGGGAGCTTTGATTTCAATCAATCGTTTCAAACGATTGTTGCGAATAATTACACGGCGATACAAATCGTTCAAATCCGATGTTGCAAAACGACCGCCGTCGAGCGGCACCAAAGGACGTAATTCCGGCGGAATTACCGGAATACATTTTAGTATCATCCACTCCGGTTTGTTTTTCCCTTTCGATTCGCGGAATGCTTCAATTACTTGCAAACGTTTCAGCGCTTCGTTTTTACGTTGTTGCGACGATTCTTTACTTGCGCTGTCACGCAATTCGTACGAAAGTTTGTCTAAATCCGTGCGTTTTAAAAGAGCTTCGAGAGCTTCGGCGCCCATTTTCGCGATAAATTTATTCGGGTCTTCATCGTCCAACAATTCATTTTCTCTCGGCAATGTTTCTATTATATCCAAATATTCTTCTTCGGAAAGAAAATCGCCTACATTGATGCCGTCATCGGCTTTTATACCGGGTTGCACTACAATATATCGTTCATAATAAATAATAGTATCGAGTTTTTTGGTAGGCAAGCCCAACAAATACCCAATTTTATTCGGCAACGAACGGAAATACCATATATGAGCCACAGGAACCGTTAAATTAATGTGTCCGCTTCGTTCGCGGCGCACTTTTTTCTCGGTTACTTCCACCCCGCATCTATCGCAAATAATACCTTTGTAGCGAATACGCTTGTATTTACCACAATGACATTCATAATCTTTTGTAGGACCGAAAATCCGCTCACAGAACAAACCGTCGCGTTCGGGTTTGTAGGTTCTGTAATTGATTGTTTCGGGCTTTAAAACTTCACCACTTGAACGCACCGAAATATCTTCCGGCGAAGCAAGGCTTATAGTGATTTTTGAAAAGTTTGTTTTTATTTTTGTTTCTTTTCTGAAAGCCATAATGTGTGAATTTTTTATATTAACAGTTAATTTTTACTCGAAATCTATATTTAAGCACAAGCCGCGCAATTCATGCAACAATACATTGAACGACTCCGGCAATCCCGGTACCGGTAGCGGCTCGCCTTTCACGATAGCTTCGTAGGCTTTGGCGCGACCATACACGTCGTCGGATTTCAATGTTAATATTTCTTGCAAAATATTTGCTGCTCCAAATGCTTCAATAGCCCATACCTCCATCTCTCCAAAACGCTGACCACCAAATTGTGCTTTACCACCAAGAGGTTGTTGTGTTATCAACGAATACGGACCAATAGAACGAGCGTGCATTTTGTCGTCAATCAAGTGACCCAATTTCAACATATAAATAATACCCACGGTTGCCGGTTGGTCGAATTGCTCGCCCGTGCCGCCGTCGCATAAGTATGTTTTACCAAAATCAGGCACTCCTGCTTTTCGAGTATATTCGGTAATTTGGTCTAACGATGCACCGTCGAAAATTGGCGTTGCAAAGTTTAATCCCAATTCACGTCCAGCCCAACCAAGAACGGTTTCGTAAATTTGTCCCAAGTTCATACGAGAAGGCACACCAAGCGGGTTCAAAACGATGTCCACCGTAGTACCGTCGGCAAGGAAGGGCATATCTTCATCGCGCACCACACGTGAAACGATACCTTTATTACCGTGTCGTCCCGCCATTTTATCACCCACTTTCAACTTACGTTTTTGAGCAATATATACTTTGGCAAGTTGCATAATTCCCGATGGAAGTTCATCGCCCACAGTTATACCGAATACTTTGCGTTTGTAATCGCCTTCATATTCTTTTTGTTTTTTACAATAATTGGTAAGTAATTTTGCAATCACAGTATTTTTTGCAGTATCGGTTGTCCATTTATCGGTAACCATGTAGGTAAAATCTTCGATTTCGTTGAGGGCTTTTTGCGTGAATTTAGCACCTTTTGCTATGCGCACGTTGCCGTCGTAATCTTTCACGCTTTGCGCAGTTTTACCATTCACGAGAATGAATAATTTTTCAATTAACAGTTCTCGTAATTTGCGGGTTTCTTCATTAAATTCCGCTTCATATTTTGCCAAAATAGGTTTTTCGTTGGCACGTGATTTACGGTCTTTAATAGTACGGTTGAATAATTTTTTGTCGATTATCGTACCATATAGTGAAGGACGAGCTTTCAACGACGCATCTTTCACATCACCGGCTTTGTCTCCGAAAATCGCACGCAACAGTTTTTCTTCGGGCGAAGGGTCTGACTCTCCTTTTGGAGTAATTTTACCAATCAAAATATCGCCCGGCTTAATGTTCGCACCAATACGAATTAAACCGTTTTCGTCCAAATATTTAATTGCATCTTCGCTCACGTTTGGAATGTCCGACGTAAATTCTTCGAGACCTCGTTTTGTATCACGCACTTCGAGAATGTGTTCGTCAATGTGAATCGACGTAAGCATATCTTCACGCACAATACGTTCCGAAATCACAATCGCATCTTCAAAGTTGTAACCTTTCCAAGGCATGAACGCAACTTTCAAGTTTTTACCGATTGCAAGTTCACCGTTTTGCGTTGAATAGCCCTCGGTCAAACATTGACCTTTGGTAACTCGTTCGCCAATTACAACAATCGGACGCAAGTTGATACAGGTATTTTGGTTCGTTTTACGGAATTTAATAATATCGTATGATACCAAATTAGAGTCGAAACTCACAAAAGCATCGTCTTCGGTTTGGTCGTAGCGCACACGAATTTCGTCGGCATCAACATATTCTACCACGCCGTCGCCTTCTGCCATTACTTGCACACGCGAATCGTGAATCACTTGGCGTTCAATACCCGTTCCCACAATCGGAGCTTCGGCACGCAACAATGGTACCGATTGGCGCATCATGTTTGAGCCCATCAACGCACGGTTAGCATCGTCGTGTTCCAAGAAAGGAATAAGCGACGCCGCAATCGAAGTAATTTGATTTGGCGCAACGTCCATCATATCAACTTCGTCGGGACCTACCACAGGGTAATCTGCCTCAACACGTGATTTAATTCTATTTGTTGCAAATTCGCCGTTTGGTTTCAATTCGGCATTTGCTTGCGCAATCATTAAATTTTCTTCTTCTTCGGCACTCAAATACATCACACCTTCGGGCGATAAATCAACCACTCCGTTGTTTACCTTGCGATACGGTGTTTCAATAAAACCTAATTCATTGATTTTCGCATACACGCAAAGCGATGAAATAAGACCGATATTCGGACCTTCCGGTGTTTCAATCGGACACAAACGTCCGTAGTGCGTATAGTGAACGTCGCGCACTTCGAAACCGGCACGTTCACGAGAAAGACCACCCGGACCGAGAGCCGACAAACGACGTTTGTGCGTCATTTCGCCCAATGGGTTGGTTTGGTCCATAAATTGCGACAATTGGTTGGTTCCGAAGAACGAGTTAATTACCGATGATAATGTTTTTGAATTAATCAAATCAATTGGCGTAAATACCTCATTATCACGTATATTCATACGCTCACGAATAGTACGCGACATACGAGCCAATCCCACACCAAATTGGTTGTGCAATTGTTCGCCTACGGTACGTACACGTCTGTTGCTCAGGTGGTCAATATCGTCCACATCAGCTTTTGAGTTGATTAATTGAATTAAGTACTTTACAATACTTATAATATCTCGTTTGGTCAATACACGACTTTCGTCTTTTTCCTCATCGTTCACATACAATTTAGTATTGATACGGTAACGACCAACTTCGCCCAAATCATAACGTTTGTCCGAAAAGAAAAGTTTGTCAATCACATCGCGAGCCGTCATTTCATCTGGTGGCTCAGCGTTGCGCAACTGACGATAAATGTGATACACCGCTTCTTTTTCCGAATTACACGGGTCTTTTTGAAGGGTATTATATATTATGTCATAATCGGAAGTATTTTGGTCTTCTTTGTGAATTAATATTGATTTTTGACCCGAATCAACAATCATGTCAATATGGTCATTTTCAATCACAACTTCACGTTCGATTATAATTTCATTTCTTTCAATAGAAACTATTTCTCCGGTATCTTCATCTACGAAATCCTCAATCCACGATTTAAGCACACGAGCCGCAAGTTTTCTACCCACTACTTTTTTCAAAGCAGCTTTCGATACTTTAATATCTTCGGCAAGGTCAAAAATTTCGAGAATATCTTTATCGGTTTCGCAACCGATAGCACGGAATAATGTAGTTACCGGTAATTTTTTCTTACGGTCGATGTAGGCATACATCACATTGTTAATGTCTGTGGTAAATTCAATCCAAGAACCTTTGAACGGAATAATACGTGCAGAATATAATTTTGTGCCGTTAGCGTGCATACTTTGTCCGAAGAAAACACCGGGAGAACGATGCAATTGCGATACAATTACACGTTCGGCTCCATTTATAACAAACGTTCCGCGAGGGGTCATAAATGGGATTGTTCCGAGATACACATCTTGCACAACGGTATCGAAATCCTCGTGCTCGGGGTCGGAACATGATAATTTTAACTTAGCTTTGAGAGGTACGCTGAACGTTAAACCTCTATTTAAACACTCGTCAATAGTGTAACGCGGAGGGTCTAATTGATAATCAAGAAACTCCAATTTAAAATTATTGCGAGTGTCTTGAATTGGGAAGTTTTCGTTGAAAACTGAACTTAAACCTTCACTTTTTCGTTCTTCGGGAGTTGAATCTATTTTGAAGAACTCGTTAAAAGATTTTAACTGAATTTCTAAGAAATCAGGATAATCTAATTTGTTTTTTATGGTTGCGAAGCTTATTCTTTCTTTGATTTCCATTGTACGAAGAGTATAAAATTGAACTAAAATTTTGGAAAATACGAAAAGGTTTAAGCCACGAATGGCTTAAACCTTAGGTTAGATATAAGAATATTTCTTACTTAAGTTCAACTTCTGCTCCAGCTTCTTCTAATTGTTTTTTAATGCTTTCTGCTTCTTCTTTTGAAGCTTTTTCTTTCACTGCTTTCGGACAACCGTCAACGATTTCTTTCGCTTCTTTCAATCCAAGACCAGTTAAGTCTTTCACAACTTTCACAACTTGTAATTTAGCTGCGCCTGCCGATTTCATGATTACATCAAATTCGGTTTGTTCTGCTTCTACTGCTGCTGCGCCACCTGCTGCCGGAGCTGCTACTGCAACTGCTGCCGCTGCTGGTTCAATACCATATTCTTCTTTTAAAATGTCGGCTAATGCTTTTACGTCTTTTACGCTAAGATTTACCAATTCTTCTGCTAATTTTTTCAAATCTGCCATGTCTAAATGATTTAATTTACTGTTCTATTATTACTTTAATTATTCCTTTTCTGAGAGTGTTTTAACTACACCGGCAATTGTATTTTTTCCTGATTCCAAAGCACCGAGTAAACGTTGCATTGGAGATTGGAGCAACAATACAATGTCGCCGATAAGTTCGTCTTTCGATTTGATTGATACAAGCGAATCCAATTGGTCGTCGCCAATGTAGATTGATTGTTCGGCAAATGCACCTTTCAATACAGGTTTTTGTTTTCCTGCCGTTCTAAATTCTTTGATTAATTTAGCGGGCATGTTTGCTGTTTTACAAAACAAAATTGAGGTAGAACCTTTTAAAACACCATATAATTCTTCGAATTCGCTTTCGTTCACTTGTTCCAATGCTTTACGGAACAAAGTGTTTTTCACAACAAGCATTTCGATTTCGTTCTCGAAACATTTTTTACGTAAAGCGGTTGTGTCTTCAGCGTTTAACGCTTCCACATCGGTTACATAAAAGTGTCCGTTTTCGTTGATTTTCTGTACGATATTCTCAACAATATCTCTTTTTTCTGCTATATCCATAATTATAAATCCGTTCTAAAATTATACAAATGTTTTCGTATCTAATGGAATACCCGGACTCATCGTAGAAGATAAGTAGATACTTTTGATATACGTTCCCTTAGCTGATGTTGGTTTCAATTTATTAATCACATTAACAAATTCCTGTGCATTTTCAACTAATTTATCAGGCGAGAACGACACTTTTCCTATTGAAGTGTGCACTATACCGTATTTATCAACTTTGAAGTCGATTTTACCCGATTTCACTTCTTTCACCGCGGTGCCGATTTCCATTGTTACCGTTCCGCTTTTAGGGTTTGGCATCAAACCGCGCGGTCCGAGTACTCTACCAAGAGCACCTATTTTCGCCATTACGGTAGGCATAGTGATTATTACATCTATATCTGTCCAACCACCTTTGATTTTGTCGATATACTCGTCTAACCCTACATAATCAGCTCCCGCTTCTTTTGCTTCATTTTCTTTGTCAGGCGTGCACAATACCAGCACACGCACATCTTTTCCGGTTCCATGAGGAAGAGTTACCACACCGCGCACCATTTGATTGGCTTTACGCGGGTCAACGCCCAAACGCACATCTATATCTACCGACGCATCAAATTTTGTTGTTGTAATTTCAGCAACTAATTTTGCAGCCTCTTGTATTGAATACGCTTTGTTTGCCTCTATTTTACCGAGAACATTCTTTCTGTTTTTTGTAAGCTTCATTTTTCCTTATACAATTTACTGTTACACTGTTGGCATTTCACCTTCGATTGTTATACCCATACTGCGAGCTGTTCCTGCTACCAATTTCATTGCCGATTCTACTGTAAAACAGTTTAAATCAGGCATTTTGTCGGTCGCAATAGTTTTTACTTGTTCCCAAGTAATGTTCGCTACTTTTTTTCGGTTTGGTTCTGCCGAACCTGCTTTTAATTTTGTTATTTCCTTTAATTGTACAGCCACCGGAGGGGTTTTTACAATAAATGTAAATGATTTGTCCGAAAAAACTGTAATAATTACCGGCAATACTTTCCCTTGTTGGTCTTGGGTTTTTGCATTAAATTGCTTACAAAATTCCATTATGTTCACCCCTTTCGAACCCAATGCAGGACCCACGGGAGGCGATGGATTTGCGGCTCCACCCTTAATTTGCAATTTAATAAATGCTTGTACTTCTTTTGCCATAACGTTTATTATCTATTTTATTATTCCTTTTCTACTTGCATAAAGCCTAATTCCAATGGTGTGTTGCGTCCGAAAACTTTTACCATTACTTTGAGCTTTTTCTTTTCTTCGTTTATTTCTTCTATAATACCTGAGAAACTGTTAAATGGTCCGTCGCAAACTTTTACGATTTCGCCCACAATAAACGGTGCTAATGCTTCTTCTTCTCTTTCGGCTAACTCGTCTACCGTTCCGAGCATTCTACTCACTTCTGTCGGACGTAACGGTACGGCTTCTCCACCTTTTTCCGCACCCAAAAATCCAATTACGCCATTTACATTTTGTATTACGTGGGCAACTTCTCCCGTCAATGCGGCTTCTATCAATATATAACCGGGGAAAAAGCTACGCTCTTTGCTTATTTTTTTACCATTGCGTATTTGGAATATTCTTTCGGTTGGTATAAGCACTTGCGATACGTAACTTGCTATATCGCTTCGTGAAACTACGGCACGTATCTGCTCGCTAACCTTTTTTTCCTTTCCGCTAATGGCTCGCACTACATACCATTTCTTTGCTATCTCATTCATTGCTTTATTCAATTGCTGTTAGAAATTAATGTAGTAATTTGTAAATCAAATCTTTCATTATGAGTGAAAACGAAAAATCCATAATCAACACAATAAGTGCAAAGATAAATGTTGCAATCAACACGATGATAGCACTCGATTGCAATTCTTGTGCCGAAGGCCACGATACTTTGTGTGCCAATTCGTTATAAGACTCTTTAACGTATGTTTTTAATCCCATTGTATTTAATTTTTGCAGGGGCGGCAAGATTCGAACTCGCGACTTTTGGTTTTGGAGACCAACGCTCTACCAACTGAACTACACCCCTTTATATAAGAGATTTGAGTATATTTCAACTCAAATCCCTTAGTGTTAATTATTTATTCTTATTTAAGAATTTCTGTTACTTGACCTGCACCTACCGTACGACCACCTTCGCGGATTGCGAAACGCAAACCTTGGTTGATAGCCACAGGAGCAATAAGTTCTACTGTAATTGTAACGTTATCGCCTGGCATTACCATTTCCATTCCTGCCGGTAATGTAATTTCACCGGTAACGTCTGTTGTTCTAATATAGAATTGTGGACGATATTTGTTGTGGAATGGTGTATGACGACCACCTTCTTCTTTCTTCAATACGTAGATTTCTGCTTTGATTTTTTGGTGTGGAGTGATTGAACCCGGTTTACAGATTACCATACCGCGTTTTACTTGCGTTTTGTCGATACCACGTAGTAAAAGACCTACGTTATCGCCTGCTTGACCTTCATCAAGAAGTTTACGGAACATTTCAACACCGGTACAAGTAGTTTTCAATTCAGCGCCGAAACCAAGAATTGCCATCTCTTCGCCTGTTTTGATAATACCTGTTTCGATACGACCTGTTGCTACCGTACCACGACCTGTAATTGAGAACACGTCTTCAACCGGCATAAGGAATGGTTTGTCAACTTCACGCGGAGGAATTGGAATCCAAGTATCTACAGCATCCATCAATTCCATAATTTTTTCTTCCCATTTTGCTTCGCCGTTAAGTGCACCAAGTGCAGAACCTTGAATGATTGGAGTGTTATCGCCGTCGAATTCATAGAATGACAACAATTCACGAAGTTCCATTTCTACAAGTTCCAACATTTCTGGGTCGTCAACCATGTCAACTTTGTTCATGAAAACAACTAATTTTGGTACGTTTACCTGACGAGCCAAAAGAATGTGCTCACGAGTTTGAGGCATAGGACCATCAGTTGCAGCACACACTAAGATAGCACCGTCCATTTGAGCAGCACCGGTAACCATGTTTTTCACATAGTCGGCGTGACCCGGACAGTCAACGTGCGCATAGTGGCGATTTGCCGTTTGGTACTCAACGTGTGATGTATTAATAGTAATACCACGTTCTTTTTCTTCGGGAGCATTGTCAATTGAAGAGAAATCTCTTACTTCGGACAATCCTTTTTTTGCTAATACTGCTGTAATTGCAGCTGTTAAAGTAGTTTTACCGTGGTCAACGTGTCCAATTGTACCTATGTTAACGTGCGGTTTACTTCTGTCAAACTTTTCTTTAGCCATTGTAATAATTATTTATTGTTTAAACATATAAAATTTTCAAATTCTTTCAAAAGAGCCAATGATGGGAATTGAACCCATGACCTCTTCCTTACCAAGGAAACGCTCTACCCCTGAGCTACATCGGCTTTTGACCAACTTCGCAGGTTATTGCACCCCCGAATTTTGGACTGCAAATGTAATTCTTTTTTTTTATTCACAAACAATTTGCATTATTTTTTTTCTTGTTTGCCTTTTAATTTTAAAATTTGTCCTCGAAGCGCTTCTACTGCGGCGTCAACAGCTTCTTCAAACGATTTTGCGTGTTTTCGTGCAAACAAATCATTGCCGGGAATTGCTACATGAATATCCACTTCTTTATTTGCATCGCCGGCAGTATTGACTAATTTAAACGATACTTCCGATGAAATCAACGAATCTGAAAACGTTTCGAGTTTGTTAACTTTTGCAGCTGCAAAATCTTTTAATTTTTGGTCTGCTTTAAATCCGATTGCTTGAACTTTTACTTCCATAATACTCTATTTTTTTAATTTCTTGGGTGAGACTTTCTGTATATTTCTTTTATTTTTTCTAATGAGTTGTGCGTATATATTTGTGTAGCCGATAAATTTGCATGTCCTAAAATTTCTTTTATATGTTGCAATTCTGCTCCGTTGTTCAACAAATGCGTGGCGCAACTGTGCCGCAGCACGTGCGGACTTTTTTTATCTATCGTAGTTACTTCACTTAAATATTTTTTTACTACTCGGTAAATCAACCCTTCGTATGCCGGTTTGCCTTTGTCGCTTATAAAAAAAAACGTATGCGCTTCGGCATATTTTTTTCGTTCCTGTATATAATATTGTATAAGCTCCGTCAATTCGGGCAACAATGGTATCATTCGTTCTTTGTTTCGTTTACCCAACACTTTCACTTGTCGCTTTTCAAAATCAAATGAGTGAAGGTGTAAATTCAACAATTCGGCTCGCCGCATTCCTGTTTCGTACAAAAGCGCAATGATTAACTTATTGCGCAATCCTGCAAAATCGTCGTCAAATTCCACATCATTATATAATGTGTCCATTTGATTGACTTCTACAAACACCGGCAATCGTTTTGCTGTTTTGAGTGCCGTAATGTGTGCTGCCGGATTTGTTTTCGTTTGCTCGCTTTTTTGTAAAAACGAATAGAAACTACGCAAAGCAACCACTTTTCGATTGATTGACCGTGCCGTAATTCCTTGTTTCGACAAATCTACAATCCAATTCCGCAACTGTTTTTCGTGAATTTCGGTAAGCGATTGTTCGCCTGCGTACTCTACAAATTGAGCTACATCATTGGCATACGAGGTAACAGTATGTTTAGAACTCCGTTTTTCGAACTGTAAATAGTTCAAAAATGATTGTAATAATTCCTTGTTGTGGGAATTATTGTTGCTCATCAGCTAATTGCAATTTTTGTTTGTAAACAGCTTTAATCTTTTGCTCTCTACGCACAATTGAGTCTTTTGTGAAGGCTTGACGGTTTCTCAATTCTTTTACCACGCCTGTTTTTTCAAATTTACGTTTGAATTTTTTTAACGCTCTGTCAATGTTTTCGCCTTCTTTGATAGGTACAATAATCATAATTTATTCCTTTAATTATTTATTTATGTAAATTTTGGGCTGCAAATGTATGAACTTCAATTTGAATAAACAATTTTTTTGCTTAAAATGTTTTGACATGGTGCTTTATTTATCTTTGTAATGTCCGAGATATTGATAAAAAACAACAATCTCGTTTTCTTCGGGCATATCAAAATCTTTTCCGGCTCTTATTTCATAAACAATACGGTCTTTTTCAGACAAACTGCGCGAGAAAGTGGGAAATTCGCAGTGTCTTAGTTCTTCGGGATTTCCAACGGCGTTTAGGTTTCGAGGGTCTTCCAAAATATCTTCTACAAAATATTTCAGTTTGCTTTGCGCCAACTTTGGATACGATTTCAAAATTAACTTCCGGTCTTTAAGAGCTTCTTTTGTTTCTTTTATTTTCATATATTCCAAAAGTTGTCCATATCAACATCATACACCTCTCCGTTTTTCGACTGTGCAAAACTTTTTTTCATTTTCGCCGTCCACTTGATAGGTTTTACTTCAAAACCGACATCATCGAAAAATCTTTGCAGGTTTTGATTTCCGCCATGTTTGCGCACATCTAAGCGTATGTAGGTCGCTCTGCCTGTTGCAGTGCGGTCTGCTGTAAGTCCTGCAATCTGTGCCATAATACTCAATTTTTAAATTTCCAACTACAAAGATACAACATTTACCACTTAAAACAAGTAAGGGCGAAAAATATTTACTCCGTTCTCAAATAATACTTCAACACCTCAAATTTCTCCCGTTCCACAATATTATTTTTCACTAATTCTGTAACATTCTGTATAGTTCCCACTATTTTTTTGTAATCGAAAATATTTTTAGCAATATAATATGATGACGCCGGAAGGTTTTGAATTTCTTTAAACGTGCATGTGTTCAAATTTACACGTTGAATATTCGCAACATTTATGTAACAATGCTTTTCAACATTGGCGCACGCCGTTGAATCGAAACTGTACAACGATTTGAGTTGTGATATGCAATAAAAACCACCCCATTTTTTGCGAGTTTCCAAAATTTTCTGCGTTCGAAACGCTCCTATAAATGGAATTTTTGTGAGCGCAACACTATCAATAGTGTTTAAATCTTGTTTTACAATTTGCTTTGTCTCGTAAGTTTTTTTTTCGTAAGATTTCGGTTCGGGTTTGTTGGATTTTTTCTGTGTGGCAACGTTTACGTTTTTTGCACTTTGCGCCGATTTTGCGGGCAAATCTATGTATGCTTTTAAATTTTCGTAATCTTCGGCACTCACGGTGTAGAGTTTTGAAATATCGTCTTTGTAGCGAAAAACGCCGCCGGATTTGCGGTATTTTATGCAGGTAAAGGCTTGCTGTCGAGTGAAACCGGCTTGCAGCAATTCGTCGAGCGCAGCGGTATTTGGGTCGATTGCGTAACGCTCTTGTTCTATTATTTTATTCTGTGCTAAATCAGATTTTTGCACAAAAGTTGTTGTATCTGTTTGCACACCGGCATTGGTTTCTTTTTGCGGTGGTTCATACAATCGGAAAAATACAACTACACACAATATTATAATAACGGCTATTATATTGTGCATCATTCGTTTGGTCATAATGCTATTTTTTAGGGTGGCGCAAAAATAACAATTATTATTTTACTACATATTTTCCGACGATTAAATTTTACAAATTTTTATTCCCGCACACAACGCACAAACCGCTGCTTATCATGCAAATCACACAAAATTTCAACTTGTGTGTAGCCGTAATTCTTAAATAATTGCTGTGTTTCAAGCCCCAATGCTTCGTTGATTTCGCAGAACAAAATTCCTTTTGATTGCAAAATTTGAAGTCCGAGTTGTGCGAGTGCATCATAAAAAAGCAAGGGATTTTCGTTGCTCACAAACAATGCTAAATCGGGCTCGAAATCAAGGACATTGGCGTGCATTTTCGCTTTTTCCGATTCCATAACATAAGGCGGATTGCTCACTAAAATAGAACATTGTGGCAATTGTGTGTACGCAGATTGTTGCAAAATATCACACTGCAAAAATTCAATGGCAACATTGTTTTTTTGTGCATTGCGTTTGGCTATTTCAAGGGCTTCGGCAGAAATATCGCAGGCATATATTTTTGCTTGCGGCAGATTTTTTGCCAAAGCAATTGCAATACAACCGCTGCCGGTGCAGGCATCTATAATTATGTCGTTTAACTTCGTTGAGGGCTTCGCCGTTCGACTCCGCTCAACGACCGCACGGTGGCTGAGCGGAGTCGAAGCCATATATTGCGCTCGTTGCACAATTACGTGCACAAGCAATTCTGTTTCCCCACGAGGGATAAGCACCGCAGGCGAAACGTCAAATTCCAATCCGTAAAAATCGGCTTTGCCGCGTATGTATTGAATTGGTTCGTTGGTTTGTAAACGTTCAAGAGCTTGCATGAAAAATTGTTCTTCATTCTCCAAAAATTCCTTATGCGGATTGGTAGCAATATCAAAATGAGAAATATTACAATCTTCGGCAAGGAGTTTTAAAATTGCAGAAATTTCATTTAAAGAATATTTTTCCTGTAAATTGGTTTGGTATAATTGTTTTATGCTGAAAATTGTCATTGTTTGAATTATTTTTTAGAACACGGATAACGCTGATGACGCTGATTGACTTCGTCGAGCCCTTCGGGGTTTACACGGATTTTTATCTGCGAAAAATCAGCGTTATCCGTGTCATCTGCGTTCTTTTTCGTAAAAATAGATTTTTTATTATATTTTTGCACCATGAACGACGAAAAATATATGCAACGCTGTATTTCACTTGCCAAACAAGCTTTTGGCAACACTTACCCCAATCCTATGGTGGGCTGCGTGATTGTGTATGATAATCAGATAATTGGCGAAGGTTTTCATAAACGAGCAGGCGAAGCACACGCCGAAGTAAATGCTATACAATCGGTTGTAAATAAAGAATTATTGCAAAAAAGTACCTTGTATGTCAATTTGGAACCTTGCTCACATTTTGGTAAAACACCGCCGTGTTGCGATTTGATAATTGAACACAAAATTCCCCGTGTGGTGGTGGGTTGTATTGATACTTTCAGTAAAGTTGCGGGCAGAGGTATTGAAAAACTTCGTGCAAATGGTGTTGACGTTACCGTTGGAATTTTGGAAAAAGAATGTCGTGAACTCAATAAACGATTTTTTACTTTTCACGAAAAAAAGCGTCCATACATTATATTAAAGTGGGCGCAAACTGCCGATGGTTTTATCGACAAACCAGCAGAACAAAAAACCTCAACAAAAGGAGTTGCAATAACCGACGAAATTTGCAAAAAAGAAGTACACAAGTGGCGCTCTCAGGAACAAGCAATTTTGGTAGGCACCAATACTGCTTTGTTCGACAATCCCGAACTTACGGCGCGCCTTACACACGGCAACAATCCTTTGCGTTTGGTTATAGATTTACACAATCGTTTGCCCGAAAATTTAAACCTAAAAAACGGAGAAGTTCCAACGGTTATTTATACATTAAATCCGAAACAATCGAGTATTAATTTAGAATATGTGCGTATAAATGGGGAGATTCCTGCCTTCGCAGGAATGACGGACTCTTTTGATAGTTCTAATAATTTGTGGAACGAAATTTTCGCAGATTTATACAACAGAAACATACAGTCTATTATTATAGAAGGCGGTGCAAAAATTTTAAACGATTGCATTGAAAAAAATCTGTGGGACGAAATGCGAGTTTTTACCGTTTCAAAAAAATTTGGCGCAGGCGTTAAAGCTCCGAAAATTTTGCAAAAACCTGTAAGTTGCATGAATATTGGAAATTCGACAATGTGCCAATATGACAATGAGAAAATATGACAATGTAACAATAAATAAATTTCTATTTCCTAACTCCTAAAACCTAATCCCTATGCCCTCAAAATACCTACTACAAGAATCAGACATTCAAGAACTTGTAAAACCCATGGGCTATTGCATAGCATCGAACAGAATTACGATTGACGGCGAAAAAGTTGGTTTTATGTACCGAGAGCCGCGTGAAGATACCGACGATAGCGGCTGGCGTTTTGTAGCCGGCGATGAAACCGATGAATATATGGACAACAATTTGAACTTTATGATGTTCGATGTCAATTATATAGCCAATATCGACCGTGCAATTATTCCGTATTTACAGTATAAAACCGGCAGCGAATTTGAACGGGAAGAAAACTCTGATATATTTCGGAAATACTAATTAATGGTTAATAATTAATCATTGATAATTCATAATTAATTATAGTTTTATAGAAAAAATGTATACTTTTGTATTAAATTATTAATTGAATATCAAAATTTACAAAAAATAGATAGCATGAGCAGTTTATTCATTCCTAAAAATTATCAATCGCCGTTGAATTTAAAGCAAACCGAGCAGGCAATTAAATTGATAAAAGACACTTTTGAGCGTAATATTTCGGCAGAATTGCGTTTGCGCCGTGTTACCGCGCCGTTGTTTGTGCTCAAAGGAATGGGAATCAATGATGATTTGAACGGACATGAACGAAAAGTTACCTTTCCTATAAAAGATTTGGGCGACCAACAAGCCGAAGTGGTAAATTCTCTTGCAAAATGGAAGCGTTTAGCCTTGGCTGACTACGAAATTCCGCCCGGTTACGGCATTCTTACCGATATGAACGCCATTCGTCCCGACGAAGAGTTAGATAATATTCACTCCTTGTATGTTGACCAATGGGATTGGGAACGCAGTATGACCGCCGAAGAACGCAATCTTGATTTTTTGAAAATTGTCGTACGCAAAATTTACGAAGTGCTTAAACGCACCGAATTTATTGTCTCTGAAATTTATCCGAATATTCCGCAACAGTTGCCCGATGAAATTACCTTTATTCACTCCGAAGATTTGTTGAAAATGTACCCCGACAAAACATCGAAAGAACGTGAAACGCTGGTAACGCAAAAATACAAAGCGGTATTTATTATAGGTATAGGCGCCGATTTGGCAAATGGCGAAAAACACGACGGACGTGCACCCGATTACGACGATTGGAGTACGCCAACGGACGACGGCTACGTTGGTTTGAACGGCGATATTTTGTTGTGGAACGATATACTTGGCATTGCCTTTGAAATTTCGTCAATGGGCATTCGGGTTGATAAAGAGGCTATGCTCAAACAACTAAAATTAGCAAACGCCGAAGACCGCAAAGATTTGCTATTCCACAAAAAACTGTTGAACGATGAATTACCGTTGTCAATAGGCGGTGGTTTGGGACAAAGCCGCATTTGTATGTTTTTCTTGCGCAAAGCCCACATAGGCGAAGTGCAAAGCGGTTTGTGGAGCGAGGAAATGCACAGGGAATGCAAAAAGAATAATATTGTACTGATATAAAAAGCCCCCTAAATCCCCCTCAAGGGGGACTTGCTGAAGCAACAGCAAATACTCTCACTAATCCCGAACCTTTTTAATTCTTTGTGAAAATAAAAATAGTATAAACAATTAAACCACAGTTCCTTGAAAATAACCACAACTCAAAGCCCCCTGAGGGGGTTGGGGGGCTTCAAGTCCCCCTTGAGGGGGATTTAGGGGGCTCTTAAGCCTATGAAAACATTCACTCACAACCAACTCAAAAATTTCACCCAACAAGTACTGCAAGCCATAGGTCATAGTGCCGAAGATGCCGCATTAGCAGCCGATGTGCTTGTTTCAGCCGATTTACGTGGTGTTGATTCGCACGGTGTGGCTCGTTTGCGAGGCTATGTAAATTTGTGGAAAGCACAACGCATGAACCCAAAACCACAAATAAAAATTGTACACGAAACACCATCAACTGCTACGGTTGACGGCGATTTGGGGCTTGGTTTGGTGGTTGCACCAAAGGCTATGCAGATAGCAATTGAAAAAGCACAAAACGTAGGAACCGGTTGGGTTGCAATCAATAACTCCAATCATTTCGGTATTGCCGGTTATCACGCTATGATGGCGTTGGAACACGATATGATAGGTTTTGCACTAACCAACGCCACGCCTACAACTGCGCCCACATTCGGCAAACAAAAAATGCTTGGTACAAACCCAATTGCAGCAGCATTTCCTACCAAAAATCAAGCTCCGTTGATAGCCGATTTTTCGACAACAACCGCAGCCGTTGGCAAACTTGAAATTTTACAACGTAAAAATTTAGATACTCCGCAAGGCTGGATTCAAGATAAAGAAGGAAACACAACAACCGATGCACACGGATTGAAAAAAGGCGGAGCACTTTTACCATTAGGCTCCGACCGTGAACACAGCAGCCACAAAGGCTATTGCTTGGGTTCAATCGTCGATATTATGTGTGCCGTGCTTTCAGGTGCAAATTATGGTCCATGGGTTCCGCCGTTTTTGGCATTTTTAGAGCCTTCGGCGCAGCAAGTGGGCAAAGGAATTGGGCATTTTGTGGGCGCAATGCGTATAGATGCCTTCCGTCCGGCAGAAGAATTTAAACAGCACATGGACAATTGGATTGAAACTTTCCGCAATTGTGAAGCTGTTGATACTAACGAAAAAGTGCAAATTCCGGGCGATTACGAACGGGAAACAACTAATGAACGGCTGATTACGGGTATTCCACTCTTACCTGCAGTGGTTGAGGATTTGCGGGATTTGGCGGGGGAGTTTGGTGTGAAGTTTTAGGTAATTGCGTCAATACAACCGTTGGCTGCAATTTTGGCGGACACCGTAGCGAGACAATGAAGAAAGTGATTTTAATAACAATTTGAATATAAATGTAATAAAGATTATTATGGATACAAATGTATTGATTGCTCTGATTGGAGGAGCAAGTGCTGTCATCGCTGCTATTATTACCGCCCTCGTGACTCGTGGAAAGAAAAATACAAATGGCACGACAGTTCGTACTGGAGACATCCATACGGGAGGAGATACCGTCATCGCTGGTGGGAATGCGACGCTGATAAAAGAGGAAAACAATCGGTTCTTCTCAAAAAGTGGGCGTGAAATCCTAAAACAGGTAACAAGAGCAATTATTCCAGATGATTGCGATAGAATGGACTGGAATGCCTTTGACCTTAAATTTACGACAAAGTGCATTAAAGACTCGCACCGCGGCTGGGTATTCGACGGAGACGCTTTTCAGGAGTTCAGGAAGTCATCTAACGATTATAATTTTTTTATAGGCGTGAATGTGTACGCCGAGTGTTGCAAACGAATGGAGAACAAGACAGAGAGTGACTATTTAGCGTTTAATAGGATGTCGCAAGTTTATTTGAACGCACGCAAAGTACTCAATCCAGAGAAGGCTGCCGCAGCAGAGTGGTGGTTGTCCACAGGCAAAAAGAGTGCAATCTGTGACGATTGCTCAAGGGAGTTATTCCCATATCAAGGTTATATGGTCTCTGGTACCGTATTTGTAATAGGCGATAGACGCATCACCGACAATAGTCCGTCCCTATTGTGTGACGATTGCTTTGCTACACGGGGAAAATTTGAGCAGGAATCCTGATTATAACGCCGACAGGGAGCACAGAAACAAAAATAGACGAATGGTTATTGCTCGAATAAAAAAAACTGCAGCCAACGAGCGTAGCCGTTGCACAACCGGCAAAATTTTGTTTAAATAGCAAAAATACACTTCAAATAAGCCTTTTTATCGAGGCTTATTTTTTTATTGAGATAATTGCAGTTTAAAAAATGAAGGCTTA
>WQTX01000058.1 GCA_009786075.1 Bacteroidota bacterium
TCATTGAGCGAAGTCGAAGTGCCGGTCGTTGAGCGGAGCCGAAACGACTTTTTTATCTCCGTGATGACCCTCCGCCTCGTGAAGATGAAGATGATGAACTACTCGGACGAGAACTACCTCCACTCGATGCCGGTGCGCTACTTCCGCTTCTAATAGTACTACCCGAAGAAGAAGAACCTTGCGACGATTGCGAAGAACTTCGTTGCGACGAACCTACATTTGCAGGTTGTTGGCTACGACCACCGCCTGTATTTACATCACTACTGCTTCTTCTATTTGTATTCGCGGGCTGTGAAGGACGAGAACTTGGAGTGTTCACACCTTGTTGTTGCGGTTGATTTTGTGTTGGTCGTTGCGTACCTTGTGCATTTTCACTTCCTGTGTTTGGTTGTGCAGGGCGGGTAGTTGGTTGCTCAGGACGGGTAGTCGGTTGCGCAGGGCGTGTAGTCGGTTGCTGTGCCGGACGTTGACCTTGTCCTACATTTTCATTCCGTGTCGGTGTACCCGGACGAGTACTTGCACCCGGAGCCGGACGTGTAGAAGGATTAACTGCCCCACCTTGACCCGGTCGTGTTGTTGCTCCCGGAGCCGGACGAGCCGATGTTCCTTGACCCGGACGTGTACTTGGAGCAGGACGAACAGCTGCACCTTGACCCGGTCGCGAAGGACGTGGTCCATACGAAGGGCGATTTACCGGCGGACGCCACATTGGTGGTCTGTGAACAGGATGCCAAGGGTTCGGATGCCAAATCCACGGATTGGGACTTCCCCACCATACCGGCGAGCCCCACCAAACGGGACTTCCCCACCAAATTGATGGTCCCCACCAAACCGGCGAACCCCAACCTGCACGGAAATGCCATGAAGGTCCCCAAAAAGGTGAGCCCCACCCCCAACCTGCTGAAAATACCCAAGCTGTGGTTGGACGACTCCAATCATTGACAAATACATCGCCATTAAAATTATTTATAACCATTGGCGGTTGTTCTTGCTGACTGAAATCTTGTGCAATCAATCCGTCTTCATCGAAACGCCATTCCCATTGTTCTTCGGGCGGCGCTTGCTGCTGTTGTTGAACTTGCTGAACAGGCTGTTGTTGCACCGTTCGTTGCTGAACTTGCGGTGCAGGCGTAGTGCGAGCACCTGTGGCAAACGTATCGTCCTGAAACGGAGCATTTGCAGCTTGCCACGAACTGCACGAAGCCATTGTGGCTATGCAGAGAATCGGTAATACTGTTAGTGTTTTCATGGGAATGTCCTCCTTAAAATATAATTTATGTGTGTTAAGTGTTCTAAAAGGGCTAAAAGTATAAAAAAATTTTGTTCTTTTGCAAGAAAATTCAATAAAAATTAATTTATCTTACTCGTACAAAATTTGTGCCAAAATCAATTAAAAATTAAAAGTTAAGAATTAAAAGAATAGATTGCTTCGCTTTGCTCGCAATGACGCTACTTCGAGGGTTAGCACAAACCAACAAAAGAGCGTCATTGCGAGGAACGAAGCAATCCAAACCAAATAAAAAAAGACACATAAAAGTTAAATACTATAAAACTATGAGCAAAGGATTAACAAGCAGAAGCGAAAATTACTCGCAATGGTATAACGAACTGGTAATTAAAGCCGATTTGGCAGAAAATTCTGCCGTGCGCGGCTGTATGGTTATTAAGCCCTACGGCTATGCAATTTGGGAAAAAATTCAAGCGCAGTTAGACAAAATGTTCAAAGAAACAGGGCACGTCAATGCCTATTTTCCACTTTTTATACCAAAATCGTTTTTAAGCAAAGAAGCCGAACACGTGGAAGGTTTTGCCAAAGAATGTGCCGTGGTAACGCACCACCGCTTGATGAACGACCCGAACGGAAAAGGCGTAGTTGTTGACCCTTCGGCAAAATTGGAAGAGGAATTAATTGTGCGCCCCACTTCGGAAACAATTATTTGGAATACCTATAAAAATTGGATTCAATCCTACCGCGACCTGCCGATTTTGTGCAATCAATGGGCAAATGTGGTGCGTTGGGAAATGCGTACCCGCCTGTTTTTGCGTACAGCAGAATTTTTATGGCAAGAAGGACACACCGCCCACGCCACACGCGAGGAGGCAGAAGAAGAAACCATAAAAATGCTGAATGTATATGCCGAATTTGCCGAAAAATTCTTAGCAATTCCGGTTGTAAAAGGCGTAAAATCTGCCAACGAACGTTTTGCCGGTGCATTAGATACTTATTGCATTGAGGCATTGATGCAAGACGGCAAAGCATTGCAGGCAGGAACTTCGCACTTTTTAGGGCAAAATTTTGCGAAAGCATTCGACGTGCAATTTGCCACCAAAGAAGGCGCGCTCGATTACGTGTGGGCAACTTCGTGGGGCGTTTCCACCCGCTTAATGGGTGCATTAATTATGGCGCACTCCGACGACAACGGACTTGTGTTACCGCCAAAATTAGCGCCTACGCAAGTTGTAATTGTACCTATATATAAAGGTGCGGAACAATTAGAGGCAATTTCGGCGAAAGCGCGTGAAATAAAAGCGAAATTAGAAAACTTGGGCATTTCGGTAAAATACGACGACCGCGATACGCAAAAACCCGGCTGGAAATTTGCCGAATACGAACTGAAAGGCGTGCCGGTACGTTTGGCAATTGGTCCTCGCGATTTGGAGCAAGGCACAATTGAAGTTGCCCGCCGCGACACGCTCACAAAAGAAACTATGACAATGGAAAATATCGAAATAGTAGTGAAAAACCTGCTCGAAACCATACAAAACGAGATTTACAAAAAAGCCCTTGATTTTAGAACTGCCAACACCGTAACAGTTGACAATTACGAAGATTTCAAAAAACACATTGAAAAACAAAGCGGTTTTGTGCTTGCCCACTGGGACGGCAGCACCGAAACCGAAGAAAAAATAAAACAGGAAACCAAAGCGACTATTCGGTGTATTCCGTTTGATGCGCCTGAGGAAGAGGGGGTTTGTGTTTATTCGGGGGGAGTTTCTCAGCGGCGGGTGGTTTTTGGGATTGCTTATTAATGTTGAATAATTGAGTAATTGAATAATTGAAATGAGGAAAGTCGGAATTTTTATAAGCGTTTTTGCATTTGTTGCAGTAAGTTGCAGTCAAGCACCGAAAAATACAAAAACTACAGATGTTGGTGTTGTGATTAATGGTGTAACGTGGGCTACTCGTAATATTGGCGAAAGAGGAGCATTTGTTTCACAGCCATATCATACAGGTAATTTATACACGTGGGACGAAGCAAAAAATGCCTGTCCTGCTGGTTGGCGTTTACCAACCTACGATGAAATGAACAATTTATCGCAAGTTCCATACGAATGGGTAACGAAAAACGGTGTAACGGGAAGAGAATTTGGCACAGCACCAAACACGCTTTTTTTGCCTGCCGCCGGTTGTCGCGAATTTACTACCAGTGTACTTGATAGTGTAAGTGCGGTTGGTGGCGTTGGTAGGTGCGGCGTTTATTGGTGTGGAACAGAAACTGGTCACTTCCCTTACTTCATATACTTTTATAGTGACACTACGGGCTTATCAACAGATTGCATTATGTTCAGTTGTTCCGTTCGCTGTGTTGCCGAATAATTAATTGTCTGAACCGAGATTTTTTCAAGATTTAAAAGATTTAGAGGATTTTTTAATCTTGGTAATTTTGTAAATCTTGTTGTAAATCTTGGTTCAAGACAAAAAAATAAATGCTATTTTTGCCATATAGTTACAAAGTATGAAATCAGAAGAAATAAAATCATTATTCGCTCAATTTGAGCAGGCATCGGCAGAGGTTGAAGGTGTAGAGTGTTGGAGTGCGCGGGAGTTGCAAACTTTGTTAGGTTATTCTAAATGGGAAAATTTTTCCAAAGTTATAGACAAAGCCAAAGAATCCTGCGAAAACGCAGGGGAAAAAATCGACTATCATTTTCCTGACGTCAGGAAAACGATACCAATGCCAAAAGGTGCTGAAAAAGAGGTTGTTGACATTCTTTTAACACGCTACGCTTGCTACTTAATTGCACAAAACGGCGATAGCAGAAAAGAACAAATTGCCTTTGCGCAGAATTATTTTGCCGTGCAAACACGCCGTGCGGAAATTATAGAGCAACGAATTTTAGATTATGAGCGACTAAAAGCTCGTGCGAAATTGGCTGAAACAGAGAAAATATTGTCGGGAATTTTGTACGAACGCGGTATAAACGATAAAGATTTTGCTATTATTCGTTCCAAAGGCGACCAAGCGTTGTTTCGCCTTAAAACTTCTATGCTCAAACGCAGATTGGGCGTTCCCGATAGTCGTCCGGTTGCCGATTTTCTGCCAACAATCAATATCAAAGCAAAAGATTTAGCTGCCGAAATGACTTCGGTTAATGTACAAGCAAAGGATTTAACAGGTGTTAATCCAATTGAAACAGAACACATTGACAATAATTTAGCTGTGCGCAAAATGTTGCTCGAACGCGGCATTGTTCCCGAACAACTACCACCCGCTGAAGATATTAAAAAGGTAGAGCGAAAAGTGAAAAGTGAAGAGAAAAAAATAGCTAAAAAATAAAATATATACACAATGCAAAATCTAAGCGAACAAGAAATAATCCGCCGAGAATCGTTGGAAAAATTACGAGAATTGGGAATTGAGCCCTATCCGGCAGCAGAATTTACCGTAACGGCAACTTCAACCGAAATACTTGAAAAATTTACGCCCGATAGCGGCGAATTTCAAAATGTGCGCCTTGCAGGTCGAATTATGAACCGCCGCATTATGGGAAAAGCCTCATTTTGCGAATTGCAGGATTCGTTCGGGCGCATACAATTATATATTAATCGTGATGAAATTTGTCCCGATGAAGACAAAACGTTGTACAACGAAGTGTTTAAACGACTGCTCGATATTGGCGATTTTATTGGCGTAGATGGTTATGCGTTTGTAACGCAAGTGGGCGAAATTTCTGTTCATGTTTCAAAACTTACGGTGTTGAGCAAATCAATTCGTCCGTTGCCGATTGTGAAAGAAAAAGACGGTGTGGTGTATGATGCTTTTTCAGACCCCGAACAACGGTATCGTCAGCGATATGTGGATTTGGTGGTAAATCCGCAGGTAAAAGATACGTTTTTGAAACGCACAAAAATTATCAATACTATGCGTAATTTTTTCAACGAAAAAGGCTACGTGGAAGTTGAAACGCCTATTTTGCAGGCTATTCCGGGTGGGGCATCGGCTCGTCCGTTCAAAACGCACCACAATGCGTTGAATATTCCTTTGTATTTGCGCATCGCGAATGAATTGTATTTAAAACGTTTGATTGTGGGCGGTTTCGACGGCGTGTATGAATTTGCCAAAGATTTCCGCAACGAGGGAATGGACAGAACGCACAATCCGGAATTTACCGTGATGGAAATTTACGTTGCCTACAAAGATTACAATTGGATGATGAATTTTACCGAAGAAATGATTGAGCGTGTTGCGCTTGCTTTGCACGGAAAAACGCAGGTGCAGGTGGGCGACCGAACGATTGATTTCAAACGTCCGTTTAAACGAATTACCATGTACGATGCCATAAAAGAGCACACCGGCATTGATATAAGCGCAATGAACGAAGACGAATTGCGCGCCGTGTGCGATAAACTCGACATTCATCACGAGCCTTCAATGGGCAAAGGCAAATTGATAGACGAAATTTTCGGCGAAAAATGCGAAAATTCGTACATTCAACCGACTTTTATTATTGATTATCCGGTGGAAATGTCGCCATTGTGTAAAAAACACCGTAACAATCCCGAACTTACCGAGCGTTTTGAATTAATGGTAAACGGCAAAGAATTGTGCAACGCTTACTCTGAATTGAACGACCCAATTGACCAATACGAGCGTTTCAAAGACCAAATGGCGCTCAGCGCAAAAGGCGACGACGAGGCAATGTTTATTGACCACGATTTTGTGCGCGCACTCGAATACGGCATGCCGCCCACATCAGGCATGGGCATTGGCGTTGACAGATTGTGTATGTTTATGACAAACTCCGATTCAATTCAAGATGTGTTGTTTTTCCCGCAAATGAAACCGGAGAAAAAAGCCGAAAAAGATAGCATTGAAGTGTACACCAACGCAGGTATTCCTGCCGAATGGGCGGAAATTTTGCAGGCAATGGGGCATGTGAAATATGAAAATTTGAAGGAAATTAAATATACCAAGTTACATCAAGATTTGTGTGGCTATAAAAAGAAAAATAAATTGGAAATTGCTGCGCCTTTGCAAGATGATGTGAAATTGTGGTTGAACCAGTAGAGACGCAATGCATTGCGTCTCTACAACAAAATCAAAAAATTATGAAAAAAATAGCAATTCTCGGAAGCGGAAGCTGGGCATCAGCCTTGGCAAAAATTGTGCACAACAACGTTGATACGCTGTATTGGTACGTGCGTGAGCCGGAAATTATTGAAAGTTTGCAAAAACACAAACGCAATGCCTTATATGTTTCTGATATTACCTACAATACCGAAAAATTGGTTGTAAGTAACAATATCAACGAAATAGTTTCATCAGCCGACACCATTATTTTTTGCGTGCCATCGAAATTTATTATTTCACTGTGCAATAGTATTGAGTGTGATTTGCACGACAAAGAATTGGTAACTGCCATAAAAGGTATGGAGCCGGTGGAAATTACCTTGATTTCGGAATATTTTAAGACACGTTTTGGCGTAAATGATGACAGAATTGCCGTTATTTCAGGTCCCTGTCATGCCGAGGAAGTTGCTTTGGAACGACTTTCGTACCTTACTATTGGTTCACAAAACCAAGAATTGGCTGCCAACGTGGCACAACTTCTGACAAGTTATTATATCAAAACCTGCACTTCGCTTGATGTTGACGGCATAGAATACGCATCGGTTTTGAAAAACATTATGGCGTTGGCTACCGGCATTGCGCACGGTTTAGGGTATGGCGATAATTTCACTTCGGTGCTTATTTCCAACGCCATACAGGAGATGCAACGCTTTATAAACGCAGCCAATCCACTCACACGTGATATAAACGATTCGGTGTATTTGGGCGATTTGCTCGTAACTGCCTATTCACAATTTAGCCGCAACCGGAGTTTTGGTATGATGATAGGCAAAGGTTACAGCGTAAAATCGGCAGAATTGGAAATGAATATGGTTGCCGAAGGGTATTACGGCGCAAATTGCATTACGCACATTAATCAAAAACTCAACGTAAATATGCCAATTACACAAGCTGTATATAATATATTGTATAACAAAATTTCGCCGTCGATGGAGTTTAAAATATTGGCGGAAAATTTGAAGTAAGAGATTAGTTGACAAGGTTTTAGAAACGAGTTACAAGGTTAAGAGAGATTGCTTCGTTCCTCGCAATGACGTACTTTTTGGAAACTCTCCTCGTTTCCTTGTCTCCTCGTCAACTTGTCAACTCCTTTCCTACCTATGCAACTGAAACAAAAACTCCAATCCCCCACCCGCTCGATTTTTTGCTACAATAGTTCCCTTGTGAAACAAAACGGCATTTTTTACAATTGACAATCCCAAGCCCGAACCGCCGGTATCGCGTGTGCGACCTTCGGTGATGCGGTAGAAACGTTCAAAAAGCCGGTTTAAATGATGTTCTTCGGAAATGCCCACGCCGGTGTCGGCAAACGAAAAATAGTAGAAATCTTTATCTTCGTTGTATTGTTTTATGTGAATGGCAATGTTTGCGCCGGCGTAACGAACAGTATTGTCGGTAAGATTGCGGAAAATTGAATACAACAGGTTTTTATTCCCCTCAATCACAACATTTTGCGAAATATTCCACGTCATGGAAATGTTTTTTTCTCGCAGAGGGTTTTCTAAATCATTTTTCAATTCTTCCAACAAATTATTGATGTTTACCTGCTCCAATGTGAACGATTGCGCTGCCTCTTCCATTTTGGTAATCAAACTCATATCGTGCATCAGTTCCGAAAGTGCAAGAGTTTGATTGTAGGCTTTTTCTATAAACTGACGCTTTTTTTCTTCGGGCAAGGTTTGTTGTAAAACAGTTTCCAAATAGCCTCGAATACTCGTTACCGGCGTGCGCAATTCGTGTGCAATGTTGCCGGTCATCTCTTGTTTGAGCAATCGGTTTTTTTCCTGTTTCGTAATATCATTTATGATAATTTCAAAACTTTTATCGTCGAAAACCGATACTCGCAACGAAAAATATTTCCCTTGTTTGCTGATGTTTGTTTCAAAATAATTTTCATTTTTGGTGCTTGTTTCCACAAATGCAACAACTTTTTCAAACACCGGATTTGTGAAAATACCGGCAATTTCAACTTCTAAAATATTCAAATATTGCACAAATAAACCGTTGTAAAACTGCACACTACGGTCTTTCGCAAAAAAACATAAGCCTTCTTGGGAATTGTACACGTGTTGCAACAGTTTTTCACGTTCGTTTACAATTTCTTTTTCGTGTTTTTTCAGTTTTTTGTAATTTTCGGCAATTTTTGCACCGATTTCTCCCAATTCATCTTGCGGAAAATTGAGTGCAAAATCAACAGTTTTTTTGCTTTCGGCAGCAAGCACAAAATCACGCAACTGCTTGATAGACTTGCCAAAACGTTCGGAAACGTAAAATATTAAAAATAACATTATCACAAAAAACACGAGCACGAAATAGAGGAAAAAATTATCGGCTTTCAAAAAATGCTGCACCTGCACATCGTAGGGCAACGCCACACGCACAAAATACTGCGGGAAACGTTTGGCATAGTACAAATATTCCCGATTGTTGGATTGCGAAAGGCGTATATCCCAACTATTTCCGCCGATTTGCGCCGCTCGTATTTCGGGACGTTCCAAGTGCTGACCAAGTTGACTAACATTGTCTATCACATTGTCGTAGAATACTTTACCACTGTAATCAATCAGCGTCAAACGAATATGTTCCGGCAAAAGAGTTAGTATTGTTTCGGGAGTTTTATTTTGCTGCAAAGCCGCATCAACCATCGAAACGTAAGCATCTAAGCGTTCAACCAACATTTCGGTTTTGTACTTCCGTTCACGAGATTGCTCAAGCACAATTACGCCAACTGTGAATATGGTGAAAATGGCGAAGAAATAGAGGAAAAGGCGTTGTTTGTAGGTTAGTTTCATAGGAGTGAAAAATTGAGAGTTGAGAACAGAGAGTTTAATAAATGAGTAAATACAAATGTAAAAATTTTAGATTACGAAATGTAAAAAATAAAAAAAATAATAACTAATCGGATTTAGTTTATATATTTGTGCATTCAAACACTTAAAATGATACAATAATGAAAAAAACCTTACTCACAATGCTTGTCTTTTTGACAGCAACAATTGCATTTTCGCAAAATAATTATCAAGATGTGGTTTATTTGAAAAACGGCAGTATTATTCGTGGAATTATTATTGAGCAAATTCCAAACGAATCGCTGAGAATTGAAACAGCCGACAGGAGCGTTTTTGTGTTCAACATGAACGAAGTAGAAAAAATGACCAAAGAACAGATAGTGCCATACGAAGAAGCGTTAAATTATGATTATGTTGGTGGGCGTCAATGGTTTATCAACCTTGGTTTTGGTAGCAATGCAATGAACGACGGCAATTTTGCCGGTGCTAAGTTTGTTTTAGGTCATTATATTAATCCTGCAAGTTTGTTGTCGTTTGAGTTTAGCGGCGGCAGCTTCCGTTCGGAAGAAATCGGCACGTTTTCTTGGTATCAACGATTTCCCAATGGGGAAGAAATAATTCATCATAACGGTAAAATTTATTTTGATTACACAGCCTCCTCAACTTTTGTTTCATGGAGCTATATTAAAGATTTGTCGGACAAACTTCAATGGCGTATTGGTCCGTCGTTGGGAATATTATCTATTTCGAGAATGTTCATTTTCAGTCCAAGCGGATTGCCGGGAGAGCCGAATATTCAATTTTCATCGCAATCGGCACTTGCTTTTGGAGCCAATACCGGAATTATGTGGAATTTCAGTAAAAATAAACGTTGGTTTTTTGATTTAGGCTATAAATTATACGGAAATACCGGTATTCGTTTTGCGGAAGAAACCGTATTGCTTGGTAGCGACAATCTTAATACCGGTAAAAAAGATTTTTCCAATGTAAGCAACGAACTAATGTTTAGTTTAGGCTGGCGATTTGGAAAGGCGTATTAAAGCCAACAGAAAAAGACAACATAACACAGCAATTGAATACAATTTTCAAGAAATATTTTGGCGAAAATTAATAATCAGCCTTTACATATTGCCTATAAAATTTCTCAATTCTCCACTAAAAACCGGTACCCAAACCCCGAGCGATTAGAAATCATTTCGGAATAATTACCAAGTTTTTTACGCAGGCGAGCTATGTGCACATCAATGGTACGTTCGGTAATGTAAGGCGTTTCGCTCCAAATTTTGTTGATTATATCTTCGCGCGAAAACACTCTGTCGGGTTTTTGAGCCAACAAAACTAAGAGTTCAAATTCGGTTTTGGTCAGTACAATTTTTTCGCCGTTGATGCGCAATTCCTTGGTTTCAAGGTTTATAATAAAATTATCGTACACAAGTTGTTTGCCGGTTGCTGCACTTTTTGGCACACTTCCCCGTTTTACCACCGCTTTGGCACGGGCAATTACTTCTTTTATCGAAAATGGTTTTGAAATATAATCATCGGCGCCAACGGAAAAACCGGTCAGCATATCGTTTTCGGCATCTTTTGCCGTGAGGAAAATTATCGGTGTATGATTACCGGATTTGCGTAGCGTTTCCGCCATTTTGTACCCGCTCATGCCGCCCATCATCACGTCGAGTAAAATAAGCGACGTGTCGGCTGTAATTTTTTTCAATGCCTCTTCTGCCGAGTAAGCGCATGCTACCTCAAAACCTTCGTTCGCAAAATTTATTTCGAGAATTTCGCAAATATCACGGTCGTCGTCGACTATAAGAATTTTGTGTTGCATCATAACAAATTTTTAAATTGTAAAAATACTATTTTAATTGTTACGTCATTCCTGCGAAGGCAGGAATCTCCTCAAAAAAGACTCTCATATTCATTAGGAGATTCCTGCCTTCGCAGGAATGACGGTCTTTTCAGACAACCTCAACGAGAAGTATTATTTCCCTCCATGTTTCAAAATTTTCGCATCTATATAAAATACAATTTCTTCCACAATATTATTACAATGGTCGCCTATACGTTCAAGTTTACGAATAAGCACCATTGTTTTTAAGCCACACAAAATGTGTTCAGCGTTTTTTTGCAAATATTTAGTCAATATTCGCATTGCACTGTGATAAATTTCGTCCACTTGCTCGTCTTTTGCCATTATTTTGCCCGAAATTTTGGTATTTTCACTTTCAAATGCCACAAATCCGTCGGTCAACATACTGATAAGCGTGTCGAACAATTCTTCCATTTGCAATTCTTCAATCAATTGCGGGTCGAGTTTTTTGCAATCGCTTTCTATCACGTGGCGTGCAATTCCTTCGGAAAAATCAGCAATTCGTTCCAACATACTGCCTATTTTCATAATCGACAGCACCAAACGCAAATCTACCGCCACCGGACTGTAAAGCGCAATGTAATTTTCACAATCACTGTCTATTTTTAGTTCAAACGCATCAACACGTTTTTCACGGCTAACAATTTCACGAGCCAAATCAATATCGTTGTTCAAAAACGCCTGTTTTGCTTTTTCCAATTGCGAAATCACTAATTTCCACATTTGGCTTATGTCATCTCGGAGCAATTTCATCTCCATTTCTGTGTGTTTCATATTTTTAGGTTTTTAGGTTTTAGACACGAGATACAAGGATTTAACTCCCTTGTACCTCGTGCCTCGTTTCTTATTTTTTATTTTTATTTCTTATTCCTTGTATCTTGTGTCTCGTATCTCGTTCCTTATCCGAACCTCCCCGTAATATAATTCTGTGTTTCTTTTTTCTCGGGATTGAGGAACATTTTTTTTGTTTCGCTAAATTCTACTAATTCGCCCAACATGAAAAAACCTGTTTTGTCGCTCACACGGGCAGCTTGTTGCATATTGTGGGTAACGATTACAATTGTATATTGTTTTTTCAAGGTATGAATTAGTTCTTCGATTTTCGATGTCGAAATAGGGTCGAGTGCCGAAGCCGGTTCGTCCATAAGCAAAATTTTTGGCGAAATTGCCAGCGCACGGGCAATGCACAATCGTTGCTGCTGACCGCCCGAAAGTTCGTAAGCCGATTTTTTTAATTTGTCTTTCACTTCGTCCCACAGAGCAGCATCAACAAGCGATTGCTCAACTCGTTCGGTAATATATTTTTTGTCGGTTACATCGTTCACACGCAAACCGTAGGCAACATTTTCAAATATTGATTTCGGAAACGGATTGGGTTTTTGAAACACCATTCCCACATTTTTGCGCAAATCATCGACTTTTACCGATTTTGCATAAATATTTTGTCCTTCTATCAAACATTCACCTTCCAAACGAGTGTTGTCAATCAAATCGTTCATGCGGTTGAACAAACGTAGAAACGTTGATTTTCCGCAGCCCGAAGGACCAATAAACGCCGTTACCGAATTGGCGTCCATTTTCATGCTGATGTTTTTCAGAGCGTGAAAATCGCCGTAATAAAAATTTACATTTTTTGCTTCTATCATTTTTTTAGGTTTTTAGGTTTTAGGGGTTAGGTAATTAGGAGGCTCTTTTTCCTCGTCTCCTTGTTTCCTAATCCCTCGTCTCCTTAATTTGTTTTTACTTTTTTTCCAAAATACTTCCGCAACATATTTGCCAATAAATTCATTAACAATACAATGGCAATCAACACCAATGCCGTACCGTATGCAATTGGACGTGAGGCTTCTAAGTCGGTTCCGCTTGTGGCTACCACATATAAGTGATATGGCAGTGCCATAACTTGGTCGAAAATACTGCTTGGTAATTTGGGCAAGAAATACGCTGCCACCGTAAACAGAATTGGCGCAGTTTCGCCCGAAACACGACTGATTGACAAAATTAAACCGGTGGTAATATTGGGCATTGCCGCAGGAAGAACCACTCGGCTAATCGTTTGCAATCGTGTAGCTCCAAGCGCCAAACTACCGGTGCGATATGCGTAAGGAACGGCTTTCAGAGCCTCTTCGGTGGTGCGAATTACGAGCGGCAACACCAACAAACCCAATGTGAGCGAGCCTGCAATAATACTGTCGCCAAAACCGAGAGTGTTTACAAACAGCGCCATACCAAAAAGTCCGAAAACTATGGACGGAATACTGCTCAAATTATTGGTCATTACTCGAATAAATTTCACAATCCAACCGTTTCCCGCGTATTCATTGGTATAAATTGCCGACATTACACCCAGCGGAAAGGCAAAAATCATACTTCCGGCAATTAAGCAAAGCGTACCAACTATAGCAGGAAAAATTCCGCCGCCGGTCATTCCGTTAGTGGGCGCAGTGCTCAAAAATTCCCAACTGATAACGCCTATTCCATTGTAAGCAATGAAACCCAAAATCCAAAAGAGAAGGCACACCACCAAAAGTCCCAATATGCGGAAGGCGATGAAGGCGAGTTTTTGACTTGTTTTTTTATTCATTTTTTTTAGGTTTTTAGGTTATAGGGATTAGGTTTTTAGGTTATAGGATTTTAGGGGATTTATTTGCCTCGTCTCCTTGTCTCCTAATACCTCGTCTCCTACAATCCTTTATTATGCTGTTTCTTAGAAATCACCTCAGCAGTTATGCTTATAATCATTGTAATAATAAATAGTATACAACCGAGTAAAAATAATGCTTGATAATGTGAACTGCCTGCCGGAGTTTCGCCCAATTCGGCGGCAATAGTTGCCGGAATAGTACGCACCGATTGAAACAGTGAAGTTGGCATTACCGCCGCATTGCCCGTAACCATAAGCACTGCCATAGTTTCGCCGATTGCTCTGCCAATGCCAAGTACCACGGCTGCCGAAATTCCCGAAGCAGAATACGGAATTACTACTTTGTAAATCGTCTGCCAATTGGTGGCGCCCAATGCTAAACTTGCTTCGCGCATGGTGCGGGGAGTATTGCGCATGGCATCTTCGGCAACGGTAATAATTGTTGGCAATGCCATAATTGCGAGTATCAAACTTCCGGTAAATGCAGTTTCGCCTACCGATAAATTCAGTCCTTTTTGCACAATGGGAACCAACACTACCAACCCGAAAAATCCATACACCACCGAAGGAATACCGGCAAGTAATTCAATGGTTGGTTTCATAAATTTACGCATGCGCTCGCTTGCCAATTCCGAAAGATACACCGCCACACCAAGCCCCAAAGGAAGGGCTATGAGTATGGCAACAATACTTACGAGCAACGTTCCTAATATCAACGGCAACACGCCAAACAATGGTGCAGGCGTTGCTGTTGGAATCCATTCTTTGCCTCCGAAAAAATCGGAAATAGAAATAGTATGTGAAGGCAATTCTTTTACGCCTTTCACATTGTTCGGAGCAAATTTTTGTGGTAAAAAAGCAACAATATTCGGATTTGCAACAATTACTTCGGCTAATCGTATGGGAATCAATTCACGATTATTTGCTAAATCATCGTCCGGAAAAAGATTGAAAATTTCCTCGAAACGAAATGTCATAATTTCCTCATCGGCTCCGCCAAGTTTGCTCCAATTGGTTATTTTTTCGTCGAATATATGTTTAATGTCAAATGCGCCAAGTTCGTTTACCCCATTTTTGGAATTGGTATAAAGCGAATAACCTTTCTCTACAGTGGGCGACGAAAAAAGTCCAAATCCTTCTTTAAAAAGAAAAACTATAATAAGCAAAATAACAATACTCGTAATTGCCCCGCTTACCGTGAGCATACTTTCAATTATGCGTTCTATTATTTGTTTCATTTATTAGGAGTTAAAAATAATTCCCTTGTTTCCTAATCCCTCGTTTCCTAACACCTATTTTACCGTAATATAACCAAGTTCCGCCACAAATGCCTGACCTGTTTCCGAGAACATATAATCAATAAACGGTTTTACTTTTTCGGTATTTCCTTGCTCATAGTAATAGAACAATGGGCGAACGATTGGGTATGTTTGATTTTTCGCATTTTCCACCGTTGGAGCTACAAATGTTTTTCCTTCATCGTATGACACGCTTACCGCTTGCACGCTTGCGTTCAAATATGGCAATCCAACGTATGCAATAGCGCCTTTTGTTTGGCTAACCGATTGCATAATAGCGCCTGTGGCAGGCATACTCATAATTCCGTTTATATAATTTTTGTTTTTAAGAACACTTTCTTTGAAAAATTCATAAGTACCCGATGAAGTTTCACGAGCATAAGGAACTATTTTCAAATTTTCGCCGCCCACTTCACTCCAATTAGTGATAGTGCCGGTAAAAATACCTTCCAATTGTTCACGGGTAAGTTTATTAACAGTATTTGAAGGGTGTATTACAACTGCAAGAGCATCGAGAGCAACAATAGCTTCAACGGCATGTTTGCCTGCATTTTCCATTTTTTGCTCTTCATCGAATTTCATTTTACGCGACGATTGCGCCAAATCGGTAGTTCCTTCCAACAATGCCGAAATTCCTACGCCGCTACCACCACCGGTTACGGTAATTGTTGCCTCGGCATGGTCAGCCATAAATTTTTCGGCAGCTTTTTGCGACAACGGTAACATTGTGTCCGAACCTTTAATGCTTATCGACTCAACTTTTTTTGATTCTCCGCCACACGCACCCAATGTTAAAAGTGCTGTTGCAATTACCGCGAATAGACTTGTTCTTTTCATTTTTGTATTGTTTTAAAATTTATTTTTTATCACAATGCAAAAATTGAAAATTGAAATTACGAATGATTATCGAAAATGTTACGAAAATATTAAGATTTTTTTTAGAAGTACCCTTAATACACAAAAGTTTATATTAGCAATATAAGATAGTTTTTATTGCTAATATAAGGATTTAAAAAACAAACCGCACCCAAAGTCCTTTCATTGAATTACTTGTGCTACGGTTTTTTTGTACTTTTGCAGCGTTATTCAGTTTGAATTTGCCAGAAACTCCCATGCAGGTAAAACCTCTATTCGTTTACTATTCAGCATAAACGCATCTCTTTGGTTAAAGCTGATTATCACGCCATTATCTATTTTAAAAAACTCCATTGCCTCTTTCAAACCGTTGATTTCCCGTTCACGATTTTCGGGCAAAAGTTCGTAACAAACCTGTATGACTTGCTCAATTTTTTCGTTTTTCATTACCACGAAATCACATTCGGATTTGTTTTCGTTAAAATAATACAATTCTTTTCCTTGCCGGCGAAGTTCCCAATAAATCAGATTTTCGAGCAAATGCCCTTTGTTTTCGGTAAATGAAATAGAGGCGATTTTTATTATTCCGGGGTCTATCACATAAATTTTTCGAGGATTAACCATTTGTACTTTAAGCGAATAGCTGAATTTTGGCATAAAATTAACCAAATAGGTATCTTCCAAAAACGAAAAATATTCTAAAACGGTTGCCGCTGTTTTTATGCTCAACGGTTGTTGCAACTTGCTTGCTGTTACAAGATTACCCGCATTTGAAACCAAATAAACGGCAAGATTTCTAAGCGAACGGGCATCTCGTATTCCGTGCCGCACAATTATGTCTCTATTGAGAATATCGTAAAAAAGTTCGCTTAGAATATCGGTATTGTTGGTTTTCAAAAATTCGGGAAAACCGCCCATTTCCATATATTTTTGTAACGATTTTTCGCCTGCCTGCAAATTTTTGAAACCCAAAAACTCACGATACGAAAACGGAAAAAGTTCTTTACTAATATGCCTGCCTGTAAGTTTTGTTCCCAATTCACGACTCAACAACGAAGCGTTCGAGCCTGTAACAGCAACTCGAAACCCCTCGTCAAGTTTTTGACGAATATATAATTCCCAGCCATTAATTACTTGAATTTCATCAAGAAACAGCGTCTCACTTTTTGAATTTTCGATTATCGCGTCTAAAAGCTCAAAATCAGAAAGTTCAAAATTGAACAGACGAGGGTCTTCAAAACTCAAAAAGAGTTTTTTGCTATCATCTGCCTCTATCATTTGTTTGAGCAAAGTGCTTTTTCCGCAACGACGTATGCCTGAAACTATCAATGCGTGCGATTGCAACGCTGGCATTTTTGGTAAAACTTCACGCTCAAAACCGACATTTAAACGAAGCGTTTTTTTCTTTTGAGTATCTATAACTTGCTGTAATATACCTTGCTGTATCATATATTTTCTGTTATTGTTTCAACTGCAAATATACAAATGTTTTTATTACTAACAAAAGAAAGTTTATATTTTTAATATATAAAAGTTTATATTAGTAATATAAGGTAGTTTTTATTGCTAATATAAAGATTAAAAAACAAACCGCACCCAAAGCACTTTCATTGAATTACTTGTGGTACGGTTTATTTTTGAATAAAGCACAGCCGACGCTTACTGTGATTTTCAAATTTATGGTTCCCATGGGAATTGGTACTTGACATCAGCACCTATAACCTCATCACGAATAGTTGTTACCCAGTCTTCTACATATAAACGAACATAAGTATCGCCCAAATTTATGACATATCCATATCCCGGCTTCACTGAAATCCTTCCTGCAAATCCACTTGTTGGAACTTTTGTAATATTTCCTAATCCTGCAACTTTCCCTACACTTGCAATGGTGCAGTATTGGCAAAGAAAATCATCGGAAGTTGTCATTGCTACCCAATAGTTCGAGCCATCGGGAAATCCAATAGCCGTTCCTCTTTCTTCTCTATTATAACCACCATAGTAGGAAGGCAGACCACTATTTCTTAAACTTCGCATAATAGTCCCTTCCGGGTCGGGAATAGTTTTTTCTGAATTACTTTCATTTTTTACTTCCGGCTCATCTCCTTTCCCGCACCCCGCGACAAAGAACATTCCAAAAACCAATACGGTTTTTACAAAAATTAAAACACTTTTTTTCATAATATTAAAATTTATTTTGCCCCAAGTCCCAAACAAGCGGTTATTAAAATAGAAAAGCGTGGGACTTTAACTATATTCACATCCGAGGTCTTCACTACCTGTATCACAAATAAGTAAGCCCACGCCGAGAAACAGCGTGAGCGTCGAACCTACCCTTGTGATACAAAAATTGTGAAGTTTCAGATGCAAGGAATAAAAGCTAAACGCTTTTTTTTCAAAGTTTTAAATTGTTCTGTTTTCTATTTCATGCAAAAAATGTTTTTGTTAGAACGACAAATGTAATACTTTTTCCTTCATTTTGAAAAAAATTAAGAAGTTGTTTTAATTTTTTTTGTGATTGTTGCTGTCCGCAGGACAGAATGTGAATAACCCCCAATGAAGCGTTAGCGATTGGGGGTGGTAAAGCGCAGGCAGTTCCTCAACCCAAAGGGTTGAACAAAAATCTACAAAAAGAATCGTTCATCAACTTCTACCTTATTTTCTATCAACAATCGCCTTAATTCATCGTAAAAATTTTCTTGTTTGTGATGCTCCTGCTGATTTTTAATGTAATTGAGTACAACATCTTTTTCCTTGTACGAATAGGTAAATGCGGCATAACCTTCGCTCCAACCTTGAAAATCAGGAAAATCCGGCGATTGTTTCAACCAAAGTGAAGTTGCAACTTTGATACTTTTTACAAAATCGGCTAAAGCAATACTCGAATGAAGGTCTGATAAAATATGAATGTGGTCTTCCATTCCATTTATGCGATATAAATGCCCTTTCTTGTTTGTAATAATTCCCCAAATATATTTGTATAACGAAGACGCATTTTCTTGAGAAATGGTTGGAGCACTGTGTTTTGTGCGCAAAACAATATGATAAAGAATTTGAGTATAAGCCATGTCTGTAATTTTGATTTGTCGGCAAAGATAAACTTTTTTATTCAACCCTGCGAGTTGCGGCTTCTGTTGCTCTTTTTGCCCCCAATCGCTACGCTTCATTGGGGGTTATTCAAATTCTGTCCTGCGGACAGTTGCAATCCCAAAACATTTTTCAAGAAAATTTAAACAAGCTTTTAGAGTAATTGAAATTTAATTTTACCTTTGTACTCTAATTACAAAAATCATGAGCGACGACAAAAAAATAATTTTTTCAATGGAAAGGGTAAGTAAAATCTTCCCTTCGCAAAAACAAGTGTTGAAAGATATTTATCTTTCGTTTTTTTATGGTGCAAAAATCGGCGTTATCGGTTTGAACGGCTCGGGAAAATCGACTTTGTTGAAAATTATTGCCGGTGTTGATACTAATTATCAAGGTCATGTGGTGTTTTCAAAAGGCTATAGCGTAGGTTATTTGGCACAAGAGCCGGAGCTTGATAATTCAAAAACAGTAAAAGAAATTGTGCAGGAAGGAGCGCAGGAAGTGGTTGATTTGCTGAAAGAATACGAAGAGGTAAACAACAAATTCCTTGAACCGATGAGCGACGACGAAATGACGAAACTCATTGAACGTCAAGGCGAATTGACCGAATTGCTCGACCAAAAAGATGCCTGGGATTTGGACAATAAACTCGAACGCGCTATGGACGCTCTGCGTTGCCCCGACGGCGACGAATCGGTGGCGCACCTTTCGGGAGGCGAACGCCGCCGTGTTGCTTTATGCCGTTTGCTTTTGCAAGAGCCTGATGTACTGCTGCTTGATGAGCCTACCAACCATTTGGACGCCGAATCAATTCATTGGCTTGAACAACACCTGCAACAATATAAAGGTACGGTAATTGCAATTACGCACGACCGTTATTTCTTAGACAACGTTGCCGGTTGGATTTTGGAACTCGACCGTGGCGAAGGTATTCCGTGGAAAGGAAATTACAGTTCGTGGCTCGACCAAAAAACCAAACAAATGGCTTTGGAAGAAAAGCAGGCAAGCAAACGCCGCAAAACGCTCGAACGCGAATTGGAATGGGTGCGAATGTCGCCCAAAGCGCGTTCGTCGAAATCAAAAGCTCGTTTGAGTGCTTATGAAAAAATGGCAAACGAAGAAACCAAAGAAAGTTTGGAAAAATTGGAAATCTTTATTCCTGCCGGACCTCGTTTGGGCGATAAAGTTATTGAGGCTCACAATGTTTCAAAAGCATTCGGCGATAAATTATTGTACGAAAATTTGAATTTCAAATTACCACCTGCGGGAATTGTAGGCGTAATTGGCGCAAATGGAACAGGAAAAACCACTTTATTCCGCTTGATTATGCAACAAATGCAGCCCGATAGCGGAACATTTTCGGTAGGCGAAACCGTAAAAGTTGCCTACGTTGACCAAGCTCACGCCGAAATTGACCCCGAAAAATCGGTATTTGAAGTAATTACCGGCGGAACTGAAAACATAGAATTTGGCGGAAAACTCTTTAATTCACGTGCTTACGTTGGTCGCTTTAATTTCAGCGGTGCCGACCAGGAGAAAAAATGCGGCGTACTTTCGGGTGGCGAGCGCAATCGCTTGCATTTGGCAATGACTTTAAAATCGGAAGCAAACGTACTCTTACTCGACGAACCCACGAATGATATTGACGTAAACACCCTGCGAGCTTTGGAAGAAGGTCTTGAAAACTTCCCCGGTTGCGCCGTAGTAATTTCGCACGACCGCTGGTTTTTAGATAGAATTGCAACGCACATTCTCGCTTTCGAAGGCAATTCCGAAGTGGTATTTTTTGAAGGTTCGTATTCCGATTATGAAGAAAACAAACGTAAACGAACGGGGAATGATGGACCGCATAGGATTAAATATAAAAAACTTGTAAAATAACAAAGGAGACGAGGGATTAGGAGACAAGGAAACGAGGCAAATAAAAATCCTAAAACCTAAAAACCTATAACCTAAAAACCTAAATAAAATGGCACGATTAATCCCTATTATTGCAATCATCTGCGCCGCTTGGGTAATTTACCAAGTGTGGGTAGTGGAAAAAGACAAAAAATCAAAAGAAGAAAAATTGTTGTGGACTCTTTTAGCATTGTTTTTCAGCATTATCACGGCAGGAATTTTCTTTTTTTTGGAAAAAGATAAAAATAATAATAACCCTAAATCTAATCAAAATGACGACATTACATGGAATTAAAAGCGGTATTGCCGCAATTGCCCTCACATTTATGGGCTTAACAGCGTGTGCACAACAAAGCATTAAACTACCGCCTCCGCAAACTTCGGGCGGAATGCCGGTGTACGAAGCTATGCAAAAACGCGAAACTTCACGGGATTTTGTAAACAAAGACCTTACTCCGCAACAAATAAGCAATATTTTGTGGGCAGCCTACGGTTTCAATCGTGAGGGAAAACGCACCGTGCCTTCATCGCAAAATTCGCAGGAATACACAATTTATGTATTTACTTCAAAAAACGTGTATGAATGGGACGCAACAACAAATACATTGGAACATTTTCGCAATGGCGACCAACGCGCTATGACCGGCACGCAAGATTTTGTAAAAAATGCTTCAATCAATTTGCTGTTTGTTGCCAATTACAATAAAATTAAAGGCAAAGAGGAAGATAAAGATGTTACCGCTGCCGTAAATTGCGGATTTATTATGCAAAATGTGCATTTAGCGGCAGCTGCCGAAGGTCTGGGCTCGGTGGTGCGCGGCAGTGTTGATAGAGAAAAATTTGGTCACTATATGCAACTGCCTGAATTTAAGAAAATTATGTATGCTCAGTCGGTGGGGGTTGTGAAATAAAAAAGCCCCCCCAAATCCCCCC
>WQTX01000059.1 GCA_009786075.1 Bacteroidota bacterium
TCGTGTTTATTTTTTTAAGCGCAAGCGCATTTTTAGTAAACACGAAGACAGAAAGACATGAAGACACGAAGTTAATATTATTGGACTAATTCATAATATTTTGATTAAAATTTAAACAGATTCTTAGGCTTTTACAATTTTTCCCCTTTCAGTTATTGGCTGCGCCGAGCTAAAGGTTCAGTTACTCAGTTATTCATGTTATTACCCAATGCAAAACCATTTTTGCATCAACCCAAACCACCACAAAATCCCAAAAGCAACACCCAAAATCACAACCGCAATCAACACTTTCTTCCACCACACCATACTTTTCACAGCAAACGGGTCGTGAATGTTGATTTTTGCATTGTGCGGAATTTGTGCAATAGAGGTTAGTGTGTTGCCAAACGGAATGTTAATAATTGCCCGCGCATTGATAGCCCAGCCGTTGGCATCTAAAATTGGGCCTAAGTTGCGGTTACGCAATTTAAACCACGCTATAAGCATTGCCGGACCCGAAATTGCCAGCATAATTGCAACTATGGCAAGCGGCATTTCCCACCATTTTAATTTCAAAAATCCCGAAACTACCGAAACCAACACGCCGCCAATAGCACCAATAGCCAAACCAATAGCAGCAAAAATTCCCACAAACTTACCAATATCAAAAGGCACAGCAGCCGGTGCCGGAATGCCCGAAACTGCCGGAGTTGTTATATTGCCCACGGAAGATTCTACATTTTTTACGGTGTTTTCCTCAACGGCAGATGCGCGTGAATTGCCGAATTTTTGAATTTGGTTACTTATAAACTGCGAAAATTTCCGGTAGGGCGACCAAAACGCTTGACGAATACTGATAGGATTATCTACAATTTTTACTACCGTAGCGTCCCAGTCACCGCCGTTTTTATCGTAATACAGAGCATTGCGCCCAACCATTAAATTATCAATATCGCCGTTGGTAAGCACTGCCACTATACTTTGTTTTTCTTTTGTTTGCTTGTGTGTGCAGTCGCAATAGAGCAAAAACATTCCACTATTGGAAGCCAATGTTGTGTGAGCATCAATGTTTTGCACCGGAATGCAAAGCGAACAACTGCGTTGGTCTATAAAAAGAGTTCCGTTGGTAAAAATTGCCGCATCGGAAGCCGAATAAAAATCGTGGAAATTTACAAAATTGCGCAAAATACGTACAATATCACGATGCAAACACATAAATTTATCGACCAATAATATAGTATCTACATTTTGCTTTTGCTCATTATCTTGGGCAACAAGGTCGAGCAGCGGAGCTTGTAAATTTTGCAATTCATGAATTGCCGCTTCGCCCAAATGTGCTACTTTTTCGCCTTGTTTTTGACCAAGCCATTCGGCGTATTTTGCAAATTTTTGCTCTATCGTGCGCCATTGCTGCTCGGTCATGAAGGTTTGCGAATATGCTTTGCTAAAAATATTTGTGTAAAATTGCGTGAGCTGAGTTTCCCACGCCGGATTTATTTTTTCAACAAACGAAAGTTGTGCAGTCGTTGAAATGGGCGAAATGGGTAGTTTGTTTATAATTGTCTGTAATTCTGCTTCTTGTGGCGTTTGCAATACATCGGCACAATTTATTGGCAAACTTGTATTGGCAAATTCTGTGTTGTATTGAGCAAACTTACATTGAAAAAAGAAATCGTTTATTTTTTCACGCACCGCAGTAAATGTTGCGAACAAATCGGCAGTTTCTTCGCCAAAAGGGAAATATTCGGTTTTGTTGCTTTCGGCTATTGCGCACCATTGTGTGTAATTAGCACATTCCGTGAAAAATTCGGTTATTTTTTCTTCCGAAATTCCTTCCAAACCGCAGCGGTCGGTAAGCGAGCCCATACAAGCAGCTATGGTTTCAATCGCTTTTTTCAACTCTTCGTTGTCGGTCGAAATTGTGGTGATTATGCCGTCGCCGTTAAAATCGGTGTTGGCAAACATATTTTCTACATTTGCCGTTTGTTCGGCAGAAATAGTTTCCATTGACGGCGCCGACAAAAAATCCAAAATTTGCAGAGCCGAATTTTTCAGCGTCAAAGCATCGGGATTGCTTTCGTTGAAGTTGCTCAACGCAAATTCCGGTGATTGCTCAAAAAATGTTTCGGCATCGTTTACCATTGCGCACAACCATTTTACGGCAGCCAAAATTTCGGGCACACGTATGCGCCCATCACTATCGGCATCAAGGTAGCGCAAGGTTTTATGGTCTATCATTAAATTACTTGCCGGACACGCAAGCGCCGTCCACAATTTTTGGTCGAGCGTGTGCAAATTCAGTAAATCCTGTGCACATTCTATTACTACTCGGTTGGTACCGCCTATGCGGGCGAAACGCCATTGGTAGGTGTCGGAGTTTATTAGTTTTTTTATCATGGTTTTTTAGAAAGTATAGCACAAAAGTACACAAGTTTACAGTATGCACGTAAAATAAAGTAGATTTTTTTAACCTTCACAATAAAAAAACGAGCAAACAAAACCCTTGTTCACTCGTTTCCTCGTCAACTCGTTCCCTTGTCAACTTTATTTCGGCAACTCATAATTCTCCAAAACAAAATCAATATCTTTATCGCCCCGTCCGCTCAAATTGACAAGTATAGAGCTGTGCGGATTCTTTTGCGCCAATTTCAAAGCATACGCAACGGCATGCGCACTTTCGAGCGCAGGAATAATACCTTCCAAACGGCTCAATTCAAAAAATGCATGCATACATTCCTCGTCCAAAATTACATCGTAGTTCACACGTTTCATATCACGCAGCATACAGTGTTCGGGACCTACGCCCGGGTAATCCAAGCCGCTCGCGATGGAATACACCGGCGCCGGATTGCCTTGTTCGTCTTGTAAAGTGTAACATTTAAAGCCGTGCAAAACGCCCGGTGTGCCAAAAGTCATTGTAGCAGCGTGTTCGCCTACTTTGTCGAGCGAACGTCCGCCCGGTTCTACGCCGTAAATGGCAACTTCGTTGTCGTCTAAAAATGCCGAAAACAATCCCATGGAATTACTGCCGCCGCCTACACAGGCTACTACGCTGTCGGGCAATTCGCCGGTCATTTCAAAAAATTGTTCGCGGGCTTCTATACCCACAACTCGTTGAAAATCACGTACCATCATAGGAAATGGGTGCGGTCCAACCACCGAGCCTATACAATATATAGTATTAATAGGGTCTTTCAAATATGCCTCGAAAGCCGAATCTACCGCTTCTTTCAATGTTTTCAAACCATGAGAAACAGGCACAACGGTTGCGCCTAAAATTTTCATACGGGCAACGTTGGGGTGTTCTTTGGCAATATCAACTTCACCCATGTGAATTTCACATTCCAAACCAAAATACGCTGCCGCCGTAGCCAACGCCACGCCATGCTGACCGGCTCCGGTTTCGGCAATCAATTTTTTCTTGCCCAAATATTTGGCAAGCAACGCCTCGCCCATGCAGTGATTTAACTTGTGCGCTCCGGTGTGATTCAAATCCTCACGTTTTAAATAAATGCGTCCGTGATATTTTTCGCTCAGGCGATTGCAATAATACACCGGTGTAGGGCGACCTTGATAATGTTTGCGAATACTGCGCAATTCCGAAATAAAATTGTGCGATTTGCTGATAGTGAAATACGCATCGGCAATTTTTTTCATTTCCGACTCTAAAATAGGCGGAATAAACGCGCCGCCGTACTCGTTGAAAAACCCTTCGGCGTTAGGGTATGTTTTGAAATAATTTGGTATCATACTTTTGTGTGTTAAAAATTAATAACAACAAAAGTAAGAATATTTTTGTTTTGATTGAGAGGTTGTGTAAATTTTATTCATTGATACTGTTAAAAAATGCTCAACAAGCAAGTATAATTTTTTGAAAGAAAAAATAATTTTGCAAGACTGATTAAAATAGTGTATATTTGCAGAAACTTGATATTTTTAATTATGCAAGCAGTTAGACAAATAATGAATATGTCAGATGTTTCGCCGTTTATTAATTTGCCTTGGCAGAATAATGGCGACATGTGGGTTGAAGTTCTTGTTTTTCCTTTTCAATCAAAGGAAGAGAAAGTGCAGTCAACAACGCCAAAAAGTATGAAGGGGGCATTGAAAGCATACGCAAACCCTGCATTAATTGAGCAGGAAAAATTCGCTTGGGAAATGAATGTAAAAGAGAAATATGGTAATATTTGATACGAATACCATTTTACGCTATATTCTGCAAGATGTTCAAGATATGGCAAATATGGCAGAAAAGCGGCTTTCGGAAGTCGTATGTACTGTTCCAACCGAAGTTGTTGCCGAATTGGTGTATGTCTTAAACAAAGTATATAAAATTGACAGGCAGATAATTGCCAAAACATTAGGCGATTTTTTTAAGATGCATAATGTTAGTGTTAATTCTCATGCTGTTGTTAGTATTGCTCTTGACGTTTTTGCCGATACAAAGTTAGATTTTGTTGATTGTATGTTGGTCGGTTATGCCAAGGCTGAAAATTATGAGATTTTTACTTTTGATAAAGCATTACAAAAATCTTTGAATTAGAAAAAGTTTGATACAGATAAAAAACACAGCCTTAGCCTAACCTTTAGATTTTTACTCGGTTGCCAAGTTTAATAATCGCTCGACCTCTGTTTTTAATAATGGTACATCACGAGAAATAATACCCCAAATAATTGTATCGTCCACTTTGTCGTAGCCGTGAATTACCCAATTGCGCAGGCTAACAATGCGTTTCGCATCTGACAAGGCAATGGTTTTATCTATTTTCAAAATACGATTGGTTGCCTCGCCAATAATTTCCAATTCGCGCTCAACACCACGCCGAAGTAATTTATTTGTTTTGTAGTGATTGAAATCACGATTTTCGCCCAAATAATCAAAAATAGAATTGACGGCTATTTGAATATCAAGCAGATACTTTAAAATTTCACGCTACATACAAAAGTTGTTTTGTTTCTTCAATACTTTGAATAAAATAAGGATTGGAAAGCGAATTTTCTGTTACCAAATCTACTTTTCGTCCAAACAGTTTTTCGAGTTCTTCGTGTAGTGCAAAGTAATTGTCGGTGTATTTTTCAATAGATAATTCTTTGAACGATAGCAATATATCAATATCGCTATCGGCATTAAACCTATTGGTACAGGCAGAACCGAAAGCATACATTGTTTTCACATCGTAGGCTATACACAAGGCTTTCAAGAGTACTAATTTGTCGGAAATGATAGATGACATAGTGTTATTTTTTTACAAAAATAATTCCTTTTCCCCGAAAAACAAAGTCTTTTCGACTAAAAAAACCTCACAGGTTTTGAAAATCTGTGAGGTTTAGTTTGAAACAGGCAAAGCCTTATTTGAAAACTCTTCGTTAGTTCAAGTTTAGCGATGGTTGCTGAGCCTGTCGAAGTATAGCGTAACTTGGACTTTTTTTTAAAGGGCACAAGTTACACTTCGCTTGCGCCGCGCCAAGTGTTATAAATCCAATAAAATCAACTTCAAATTCTCTATATTTTTAAAATCGGTATCGAAAGTAATCAACGGAATATCTAAATATATAGCCGTTGCTGCAACAATTGCATCGGGTAATTTTATTTTGTGTTTTTGCTTGATATTTTTTACCAACTGTTTAATTTCCGGCAACAAATCAATTACAAAACAACTCTCAACTAACACTTCAATTATGGAAATTTCATGAGAAGTCATATTTTGCTTGCCATACAATTCCAATTCCGTAATTACTGAAATGGAAACTTGTTTGCCCATCAAAAGACTAAGCACTTCTCTATTGTTGCCCAATAAATGAATAAGGGTATTGGTATCGCAAAGAATTCTAATTCCACTCATTTCTTACTCGTTTTTGGTACGCAACAGGGTCTTCATTCCATTGAATTTTTCCGGCAAATTTTTGTGCGTCAAAAATCTTAGTTGGCTTTATGCTGCTGAGCATTTTGTCAACTTTCCGTTTGTCATATTTTTTATCTATAACCACTACCATAATCGCACTATTTTATTTTTTTACAAAAATAATTCCTTTTCCCCGAAAAACAAATTCTTTTCGACTAAAAAAACCTCGCAGGTTTTCAAAACCTGTGAAACAGGCAGAGCCTTATTTGATAAAGCAGACTAAGGCATGAGCCTTAGACCAACGGGGGTTAGCATGATATAGGGATTATTGCTCCCAATTAGCCGAATCGTTATACGATAAATTCACGCGCGGACCAGCGGTGGTTTCTCTACGCCACTTCTTCAACTCGCAAAATCCCGCATGTCCCCTGCGGGATAATACGCCCTCTATATCCCTTACCACATTTCCTTCATTCTCATCGTTCTTATATCCAGTAATGGTTCCACCTGTTTTGGCAATAAGACTTCCATATACCCCACCACCATATTCGCTGGCGGTATTACTTGTGATGATACCGCCGCGCATGGTAAAAAATCCTCTTGCAAACACTCCGCCACCAGTATTTGCAGAATTACCAGATATAGTTCCGCCAGTCATAGTAAAGGTGGCAGTGTTACCCGCACTCACCCCGCCGCCATATTGAGATGCTGTGTTACCAGATATAATTCCGCCAGTCATAGTAAAGGTTCCCCATACATTCACCCCACCGCCTTGAGATGCTGTATTACCAGATATGGTTCCGCCGGTCATTTCAAAGGTTCCAGTTCCACGACTATCCACATATACCCCGCTATTACTATTACCAGTAATGGTCGAACCGTCATTCATTTTGAAGTTTCCGCCGTGCACACGAACCATTGCATCAGTGTTTTGGTTGTGTCCATGAAGTGTAATATTATTATCCAGAATAAAGGTAACATTAGAATTTACCGTAAACATACTTCCGTGTGATGAAAGTCTGATAGTCCTGTTTATGCTATCACCTCTGAGAACTACGGTAATGTTGATTGCGCCTTTGTACTCAAGCGTATGGGGGGCGATGTTCTCATTGGCGTTTACCTCAACAATATAGGTGTTGTGGCTATCTGCGTTTCTTTGCAGCCATGTTAACTTCTCGATAAGGCTTGTTCCAGGAACATTAGTTCCCACAATGGGGGAAGGTGTAACTACTTGCGGTGTTTGTGCTACCAACGAAGGAATCGTTTGAGCAGATGTGTACGAATACGAATAAGTACCACAAGAAGACAATACTGCGATTCCAATAATTGCGATTACTCTACTCATTTTGCTTTTCAAACTAGTCCCGTTTTTTGAAATGGTTTCTGTCTCCATTGCTCTGTTTAAATTTCCATGTGTTTGCATAATTTTTAAGTTTAAGTGATTAATATTTAATTGTTTATAAAGTTTTCTATTCTTTGTGTAATTCACGAAAAAAAGCGTAAACTATTCGTTAATTACTTATTTTCTCTTTTCGGCTCTGGTAAACCGTTGTATGTAAATAAGTAAACGAATAGTTCACGCCTTTACAGCGTGAACCTTCGCAACTTATTCCCACACACTTAAAATTTACCAGACTTCAAAAGAGAGAGAATAAAGTTATATGTTCAATAAAATGTGCGTATTGCTACGCTTTTATATCATAGGCTTGTTGTTTTTAATTGTTTAATTTTTGTTTTAAATTCTTTACCCACAATGAAAATACCGATTAACCAATTCCATCATCTTATCAGGATTTTCTTTCAATTCTTGACGAATATTTTTATCGTTGAACGATTTAAGACTATTGATAATTGCATCTATCATATCACTTTCAAAAACGCCGTATTTTTCAAAAATTGCACGATGCTGGTCAAGCGCTTCGGCTGAACTCCAGCATGAATCGGGCAATTGTGCCAAACTTTCGAGTTTTGCTTTATTTTCGGCTTTGTGAATATTCACGTCAACGTATGTTTTTTCGGCAACGGTAAGCGCATCGGGCATTTCAAAACCGTGGCGAGCTGCCGTAACCAAACCTGCCATAAGCAAATAAATATCTGCCGAGCAGTCGGGGCAACGGAATTCAACCGTTTGTTTTTGCGAAAAATCGCCGCTTGCAGGTTTTTCCAACGGATTTACGGTGGCTACCATGTCGTTTTCGCTTGTCCAACCAAGTGGCACACGTACCAAAACCGAGCGGTTTCTATCGCCCCAGCAAATCGACGTAGGTGCTTCTTGATGAGGTACTAAACGTAAATATGAAGTTGGATTTGTGTTTCCAAATGCAGTTAATGATGATGCGCAAGTCATATAACCGGCAATTGCTTTTTTCGCAGTTTCGTTCAACGCGCCATTTGTAACATATTGATTTACACCATTTTTTACAATGCGAGTGTGCACATGCATTCCGCTTCCTGCTTTTCCGGTGGTAATTTTTGGTGCAAACGTAACGCTCAATCCATTCATATAAGCCAATTGGCGAATAATCCATTTTGCTATAATCAATTGGTCGGCAGCATCTTGCACATTGGTTACGAGAAATTCTATTTCGTTTTGTTCGTAAATTTTTCCGTTTAATGTGAAATTTCCTACTTCCGAATGTCCGTATTTAATTAAACCGCCTGTTTGCGCCATGTAGTGCATACATTGGCAACGGAATTGCTCGAATTTTGCAAATGGCGCCGATTCGTGATAGCCGCGTTGGTCGGGTGTGAGGAATAAATCTTCACTGTCGCCAATCACATAATATTCCAATTCACCCATTGCTTCAAATTCCATTCCGGTAACATCGCGGAACGATTGCGCAGCTTTTTTCAATACATATTCCGGCGATTTTTCCATTGGCTGCCCGTCTTTATTGAAATACGAACACAAAAACGAAATGGTAGGAATTTCTTTAAAAGGGTCTATAAATGCAGTGCTGAAACGGGGAATAACATATAAATCGCTCGAACCAACATTTACAAAAGTCGGGAAAATATTAGAACCGTCCACACGCTCGCCCGAAGAAAGGATTTGCTCCAAATATGAGCGGTCGGAAATTACAAAATTCAATGCTTTCAAACGTCCGTCGCTTGCAACGTAGCGAAAATCAAGCATTTCTACGCCCATTTCTTCTATATATGTAATAATATCGGCTTTGGTAAATTCTTTTGGCGATTTTTTCAAAAATTGCACCAAGGGATTTAAACTCATTTCAATAGATTTGTTCATAAATATTTGTTTTTAAAATTCAATTAAGGAACAAAAATAAATTTTTTTTCTAAGAGTTTGTTTAAAATTATTTATTTTTTTAATCATCAAACGCATTGTTTGAAAAATTGTTAATTGTTAATTGTGTAATTGTTAATTGATTTGTGTATCTTTGCACTTTTAAAAAAACAACACAGTCAGAAATCGGGAGATAATGATGAAACAAGGTTTTACAGAATATTCGGGCTTAGATTTATCGGCTATTAATAAGCAGATTCTTGAAAAATGGAACGCTAACAATACCTTTAAACAAAGTATTGACCTGCGTGCCGGTGCTCCCACGTTTGTATTTTACGAAGGCCCGCCGTCGGCAAATGGCATGCCGGGCATACACCACGTAATGGCTCGTGCTATTAAAGATATTTTTTGCCGTTTCAAAACTATGCAAGGTTTTCGAGTGGAACGCAAAGCCGGCTGGGACACTCACGGTTTGCCGGTAGAACTTGGCGTTGAAAAATCGCTTGGAATAACCAAAGAAGATATTGGCAAAAAAATTACCGTTGAAGAATACAACGCCGCTTGCCGCAAAGACGTGATGAAATTTACCAAAGAATGGGAAGAACTCACGCGTCGTATGGGTTACTGGGTCGATATGTCGAAACCATATATAACCTACGACAATAAATATATAGAAACGTTGTGGTATTTGCTTAAAGAATTGTATAACAAGGATTTATTGTATAAAGGCTATACTATTCAGCCTTATTCGCCGGCTGCGGGAACGGGACTTTCGAGCCACGAACTTAATCAACCCGGGTGTTATCGTGATGTGAAAGATACTACTTGTGTGGCGCAATTTAAGATAAAAAATGTTGAAAACACCTACTTTTTAGCTTGGACAACTACTCCTTGGACATTGCCTTCAAATACAGCTCTTTGCGTTGGTGAAAAAATTGATTATGTAAAAATTAAAACATTTAATCCTTACTCTCTTGATTCTGTAAATCTAATTCTTGCAAAACCGTTACTTTCTTCTATTTTTGGAAAAAAATATTTTGAAACAGATGAAAATGCCAATGAGGATTTGTTTTTTAGATTTGGGTTAATATTGAAAGAAAATAATGAAATATTAAAAGAAGATGGTAGGAAATTAAGAATAGAACTTATTTTAGGGAAACCATTATTTTTAGAGGAATACGATATTATCGCAAGACTTATCGCAAACAATAAAAATATAGATAAAGATAGTCTTAAACAAAATTTAAAGCAATTAAATATTTCAGAGGAAAAGTTTCAAAAATTAATTGATGCAAGTCTTCATTTGAATATTACAACTCCATATCAAATATTAGAAGAATACAAAGGTTCTGATTTGGTTAGTATGGAATACGAACAGCTCATTCCGTGGGTAAATCCGGGTGCAGGAGCATTTAAAGTAATTTCCGGCGATTTTGTAACCACCGAAGATGGAACAGGTATCGTTCACATTGCGCCTACATTCGGTGCTGATGATGATAGAGTTGCGAAAAATTTCGGCGTACCGCCATTGATGATGATTGACAAAGACGGCAATCGTCGCCCAATGGTTGATTTGACCGGTAAATTTTTCAAAATAGAGGATTTAGATAGCGATTTTGTGAAAAACAATGTGAATGTTGATTTGTATAAAGAATACGCAGGTCGTTTTGTGAAAAGAGAATATAGCGAAACGGAAACCGAAGATTTGAATGTTGATTTATGTGTAATGCTCAAACAACAGGGTTTAGCGTTCAAAATAGAAAAACACACCCACAATTACCCCCACTGCTGGCGTACCGATAAACCGGTACTGTACTATCCATTAGACAGTTGGTTTATAAAAACCACCGCAGTAAAAGACGAAATGATTGCACTCAACAATACCATTAATTGGAAACCGCAATCAACCGGAACAGGTCGTTTTGGCAAATGGCTTGAGAATTTGAATGATTGGAATTTATCTCGCAGCCGCTATTGGGGTACGCCATTGCCAATTTGGCGAACAGAAGATGGTAGCGAAGAAATTTGCATAGGCTCAATTGCGGAACTTATGAGCGAAATTGAAAAATCAATTGCCGCCGGATTTATGACAGAAAATCCGTTTAAAAACTTCAAAGTCGGCGATTTTTCGGAAGAAAATTATTCTACAAAAAATATTGATTTGCACCGTCCGTTTGTCGATGAAATTATACTTGTTTCGCCAAGCGGAAAAGCTATGAAACGTGAATTTGATTTGATTGACGTGTGGTTTGATTCTGGCGCAATGCCTTATGCACAAGTGCATTACCCGTTTGAAAACAAAGAGATTATAGATAACGGCAGTGTATTCCCTGCCGATTTTATTTCGGAAGGCGTAGACCAAACTCGTGGTTGGTTCTTTACCCTGCACGCCATTTCTACAATGATAAAAGGCTCGGTTGCCTTCAAAAATGTGATTTCCAATGGTTTGGTGCTCGACAAAAACGGCAATAAAATGTCGAAACGTTTGGGCAATGCCGTTGACCCGTTTGAAACAATTGAAAAATACGGTTCCGACCCATTGCGTTGGTATATGATAACGAACGCTTCGCCGTGGGAAAATTTGAAATACGATAACGAAGGTATTGAGGAATTGAAACGGAAATTCTTCGGTACATTATATAATACGTATTCGTTTTTTGCGCTTTATGCAAATTTAGATAATTTTGACCCTAAAACCGAACAAGTTCCTTTTGATGAACGTCCGGAACTTGATAGATGGATTTTGTCGCTCTTAAATACTTTAATTCAAGAAGTTACTGCACATTACGAAAACTACGACCCCACGAAAGCCGGTCGCGCCATTCAAGATTTTGTGATGGACAACGTGAGCAATTGGTATGTGCGGCTTTCGCGCAAACGCTTTTGGAAAGGCGAATTGAATGCCGATAAACTTTCGGCGTATCAAACTTTGCACGCTTGTTTGAAAACGGTGTCGCTACTAATGTCGCCAATTGCACCGTTTTATGCCGAACAATTGTATGCCGATGTTACACAAACCGATGCTTCGGTGCATTTGCAAAATTTCCCGAAAGCAAATACCGTTTTGATTGACAGTAAATTAGAAACACAAATGCACTTGGCGCAAACAATTTCGTCGATGGTGCTTGCTTTGCGCCGGAAAGTTGCCATAAAAGTACGTCAGCCCTTGCAAAAAATAATTATTCCTATTGTAAATGAGGAATTTACGGAAGATGTGCAAAAAATCGCCGATATTGTGAAAAGCGAAGTCAATGTAAAAGAAATTGAATTATTGAGTGATGCGTCGGGAATTTTGGTAAAAAAAGTGAAAGCAAATTTCAAAGCCTTAGGTCCCCGTTATGGAAAAATAATGAAACAAATAGCGGTGCATCTGGGTGAAATGGAAAATGCTACAATATTTGCTTTTGAAAAAAACGGCAGTTATTCATTTGACATTGAAGGAACGCCTATAGAAATTTCGCTTGACGATGTTGAAATTATTTCGGAAGATATTCCGGGCTGGCAGGTGGCAAACGAAGGAAATATTACTGTTGCGATTGACACCACCATTACACCTGAACTTTTGCACGAAGGCATTGCACGAGAATTTGTGAACAGAATACAAAATTTGCGCAAAGAAAGCGGACTTGACGTTACCGATACCATTGATTTGCACATTCAAAAACACGATTTTGTGAACGAAGCGGTGGAAAAATATAAAAACTACATAGCAAGCGAAACATTGTGTACATCGGTTACATTGGTAGAGCAAGTAACTGCGGAAAACAAAAAAACAATTGAAATAGAAGAAATAGAATTAGAAATAGGAATACAAAAAAACTAATATTATGGGAGTGAACACAGAAAAAATGCGTTATTCAGATGCTGAATTAGCTGAATTTAAAGAATTAATTTTGCAGAAATTAGATAAAGCAGTTGAAGATTATGACCAATTGAAACTTTCAATTCGTCATCAAGATGGTAATGATATTCAAGATACGTCGCCTACGTTCAAAATTTTTGAAGAGGGAGCAGCGGTGTTGTCAAAAGAAGAAACCGGAAAATTGGCTGAACGTCAAGAAAAGTTTATCAAAAACTTGAAAATGGCACTTATGCGTATTGAAAATAAAACATACGGAGTGTGCAGAGAAACAGGTAAATTGATTTCAAAAGAACGTCTGCGTGCGGTACCTCATGCTACTTTGAGTATTGAGGCTAAGAATGCGGGGAGTAAGTAATTAGACATAAGACAAATAGACACAAGACTATTAGACTTTTTTAGCGTCTAATAGTCTTGTGTCTATAAGTCTAAAAATCTAAAAAAATGAAAAAACAACATTGGGCATTACTTATAGTGCTTGCAATTCTGTTTGTTGACCAATTGACAAAAATTTTGGTCAAGACCAATATGCACCTCGAAGAGCGCATACCTCTTATTACCGATAAGGTGTTTATTTATTTTGTTGAAAACCCCGGATTTGCATTTGGAATGAAGTTTGGCGGAGCGACAGGAAAAATTATTCTTACGCTGTTTCGTTTGGTAGCCTCCACGTTGATAGCTATTTACATTCGTTCGATTATTAAAAAAGGTGCGCCGTTGGGCGTTGTGATTGGATTGAGTGTAATATTAGCCGGTGCTTTGGGAAATATTATCGACAGTATGTTTTACGGAATGTTGTTTAGCGAAAGTACATATAGTACAGTTGCTCAATTTTTGCCCGAAGGCGGTGGTTATGCCGCTTTTCTGCAAGGTCATGTGGTTGATATGATACATTGTCCGGTGTGGCGAGGAACATTCCCAACATGGTTACCAAGTGTAGGCGGACAACCGTTTACTTTTTTTAGCCCAATTTTTAATATTGCCGATGCGGCAATTACTGTTGGCGTATTTTATTTATTATTGTTTCAACGGAAGTTTTTTAAGACAGAAAAATAGTGTCTAAAATCTCAAATCTCATACAAAAAGAATTTATCCGTTTTGCCATAGTAGGAGTGGTGGCAACGGGTATTCAATATGGCGTGTACTTACTTTTTTTGCAAATTATACCGGAGAATACTGCGTATCAGGCAAACATTGCACTCAACATTGGGTACGTTGTGAGTTTTGTTTTTAATTTTATTCTAACCAGTATTTTTACGTTCAAGAGCAAAGCAAACGTTAAAAAAACTGTCGGTTTCGTTATGAGTCATGCCATAAATTTAGGTTTGCAAAACGTACTTTTGAAATTCTTTTTATGGCTTTCGTTGCCCGAAATTTTGGTGCGCATAGGCACTTACGAGCGGCTTGTAATACCCAAAGAATATGCGCTGATTTTTGTGTTTGCAATTGCAATTCCGGTTAATTTCCTGTTGGTGCGCTTTGCTTTTAAATCAAAGTGGACGCAATAGAGAAATAAGTCGAATTTGTATTACACAATTACTACAAATTACGTAAATTACTATTGTTTTTCTAAAAAATGTATATCTTTGGCTTGTTAAAATTACCTATAAAAAAATGAAATCTTTATACAAATTTTTCTCTATTTCGCTTGTATCTTCGCTACTTTTGTGTGCCTGTATACAAGACGAACCGCTTAATATGGAAGCCGATATTTTGGAAGTTAACGTACCTGATTTGCCCGAAAACATACGATTTGGAACAGAGCGTATCAAACCCGACAAAGGAACTAATCAAATAGAAATTTTAATTAAAGCAAATGGCAAAGTAGGCGAATTATCTCCGGAATTTATTTTGACCGAAGGCGCAACTATTTCTCCTGCAAGTGGAACTACTTTGGATTTTTCAGGTTTCAACGGTCAAAAATACACCGTAACCTCTGAAAACAGAAAGTGGACAAAAGAATACACCGTAAGAGTAGTGCCTCCTTACATAATGACGGCAGACAATGGTGGCAACGGAAAAACAAAATCGTTCGGATTCAATCACTATCAAAAATTCGACGGAGATTACAATTTTCATGAATTTTACGAAGAAGCAGCATCGGGCAGAAAAGATTTTATTTGGGGTTCGGGCAATCTTGGTTTTGCTTTGACAAATAAGAATACACAGGCAGAAAATTACCCAACATTTGCTATTGCCGAAGGAAAAAGCGGTTCGGCAGCGTGCCTCGTAACCCGCAGCACGGGTTTATTTGGCGCAATGGTTGGTATGCCAATTGCGACTGGCAACCTCTTTTTAGGAAGTTTTGATGTTTCGCAAGCAATTAAAACACCATTACTGGCAACGCAATTTGGTGTACCATATATGATGAACGAACCGGTGGAAGTGCAGTTTTTGTACAAATTTCAAGGAGGCACTTTTAAAGATAAAAACGGTGTGGAACAACAGGATTATCCCTCAATTTATGCCGTATTATTTGAGCCCGAAGTAACAGGTGACGGCGAAATAATTTTACTCAACGGGGAAAATGTACGTACGGCAAGCAATATTATATCGATAGCAGAATTGGACACAGCACAAATAATTCGTTCCAAAGATATTGCAACAGCAGAATTTACACAATGTTCCATTCAATTTGTGCTGCGCAAGGCATTTGATGCGCAAAAATTGGCAAATGGCAATTACTATATTACTATTGTATTTGCATCGAGTTGCCGGGGCGAATATTTTGAAGGATTTGTGGGAAATACGTTGATTGTAGATGAAGTAATATTGATAACCAAATAGAGATGAAAAAAATAATAGCATTTACAACCGGTTTTCTTTTTGGTTGGTCGGTATCGGCGCAGGAAATACCAAGTCAAACACGGGGTATTGAAAAATCGGCAGCGGTAGGAGTGGAATATCGAATAAAAGCAGGCATTGCACTTGGCGGAATATCACCGCTGCCACTACCGGAAGAAATCCGTTCAATAGAGGGTTTTAATCCCGGATTGAATTTATCTGTGGAAGGCGAAATGCTTAAATTATTTAAAGATAAATGGGGGCTTGCTTTCGGTCTGCGCTTGGAAACAAGAGGAATGAGCACTGACGCAAAAGTGAAAAATTACTGGACGGTAATGCAATTAGAGGGACAACAAATGCAGGGTTATTTTTGGGGAGGAGTAAAGACCGATGTTAATAATTCTTTTCTCACGCTACCTGTTTCAGCAGTGTGGAAGTTCAATGAACGCTGGGGCGTAAAGTTTGGTGGTTACGGCTCCTATGCGCTTAAACGTAGTTTTTCGGGCTCGACTTATGATGGTTATTTTCGCGCAGAAACACCTACAGGAATTTACTTCGAAATTGACGAAATTAATTATGATTTTTCAAACGATATGCGCAAGTGGTATTGGGGTTTGCAAGCAGGCGGCGAATGGCGAGCTTTTTCACACCTTATAGTCAGCGTTGATTTATCTTGGGGCATGAATTCGATTTTCAATAAAGAATTTGAAGCGATAGCCTTCAAAATGTTCCCAATATACGGAACACTCAGTTTTGGATATACTTTTTAATAACTCAAAACATATCAATTTATTAACTTTTTAAACTTATTAACTTACCTAAAACTCTAATTGTATGAAATTAAAAATTTACTTGTTTTTAGCTGTATTTCTTACAGCGGCATTCACTGCAAATGCTCAAATTGCAGGAACTTACACCGGCACATTGAGTGTAGAAGTATTGTTGGGCGGCGATGATGTTGTTCCTTTTCCAAATACCAATGTAATCATAGCAAACGAAGGTACTGACACTTACAAATTGAGCGTACTTGATTTTTCGTTTCTCGGACTTGAACTTGGAAATTTAGATGTAACCGAACTTACCGCTTCGGAAGAAGGAGGTATTATAACATTGTCAAAATCCGCAAAATTTTCAATTGGTCCGATAGTAGAAATTAATGAGATATCGTTGTACACATTTATTTATTTGAATTCAGTGAGCATAGAAAACGGAGTGTTAAAATTGGATTTGAATGTAAAAGCAAATGGTGTTCCGGAACCGGATGGCGATGAATTAGACGCAGCTAATGTGTCTTTCGAAGGAGAAAATACAAATACTCAAATAAATGCGTTAAATACCTCAAAAATAGCAGTATATCCAACCATCGCGAACAATATAGTTACATTGATAGGTGTTGAGGTTGCCGATTATGCTATATACGCACAAAACGGCACTTTGGTTAAAGCCGGAAAAACAAACGACGGAACTATCAATGTTGCCAACTTGGGAACAGGGATTTATATATTGAATATCAACGAAAATTCTATTAAAATAATTAAAAAATAAAACACGATGAAAAAAATTTATGTAAGCATTGTAATGCTTTTTGCTGTACTTTCAACAGCATTTGCAGTTGACCCCGAAAAAACCGATTTGCCTAACGCATACGGTGAACAACTATGGAACTCCACTTTTGATGGAGCATGGCAAACGACAGATAACGAACCGGTAAATATGCCAAATGGCGGCGGATGGCATTCATTTAATACAGCACAATTTGATGGCACGTCTGCAAAAACTACAGCTCAATTTGGGGCTTCAAATGATATAATTAGACCGGGTTCGGCAGCAAATGCCCAAAGTGCAAAAGTAAACGCTCGATATGTGCTTGTTACTACTGCAAATGGAAATGCAACCACAGGACAAATTTACGCAAATGTGGGGTTATTAACTTCTTCTGCAGATTCACGAAACTTAACTAAATGCTTCAACAGAACTGTAAGAGCTGACAACAAATTCAATACGCCTTTTGAATCAAAACCTGATTCTGTTGCAGTATGGGTTAATTTTCAACCGATAAATACAACAAATCAATTGGGACGTATATCTATTTTTATTCATGGAGATGCTGATTTTCAAGACCCTCCTTCTACACAAGCATTACGCAATCAAGTTGTAGCTTTTGCCGGAGATGAATTTTTAGGAACAAACGGTTGGGTGCGTTTGTCCATTCCTTTTCAATATGATAGTTATGAGTCATTCACAAATTTCACAAATTCAACATTAGCGAATAATAGAACAACGTATCCTACGGCAAATGTAGAACCGAAGTATATTATAGCAACAACGGCAACTAACAATGTGCCGGGAGGAGATAGAGATGACATTCTTTATGTTGATGACTTTTTGATGATTTACAACCCAACACTAACACTCGGCGAATTGTCGTTTGAAGACAAAGTATTAGTGCAAGGCAAAAACTATGGCACAGTATCTTATACACTCACAGGAACAATGTCGCCATATAATTTGAATGAAGGCAAAAACGCAGTTATAGCCGAACTTTCCGATGCAAACGGTAATTTTGATAACCCAACAGAAATCGGTCGCACGGTTTCCGATGTTTCGGGTGTGATAGAAATTACCATTCCGGGTGGAGTGCCTTTTGGTACAGGCTACAAAATCCGTGTGCGCTCCACCAACTACCCAATGATTGCCGAAGGTACAATAGACGGTTTTACCGTTTTGTCGCCCGAAGCATTGCCGGCAACCGATATTACACAAACAAGCATCACGGCTAACTGGAAGGATTTGGCAGTAACTTACGGCAACACTCCCGAAGGATTTACGGGCTACCGCATTGCAGTGTTCAATGTGAATAATGTGCAAATTGGCGAAATTCAAAGCGCCGGAACAGATGCTATTTCAATAGCTGTAGGCAATCTCGAACCAAGTACATTTTATTACTACACGGTTTCTGCTGTGATTGACGGTTTTATTTCTTATGGCAAAAAAATAGAATTTATCACCGCAGGACCGCAAATCATTACATGGGAGCAAGCGCTGACAGTAGATATGGACGCTACACTTCCTCTGACAGCAACCGTATCTTCCAATCTTCCAATTACTTACACTTCGAGCGACGAAACAATTGTAAAAGTCGTAGATAACGTATTGGTGCCCGTTTCGGTGGGCGAAGCGGTTATTACTGCGCTGCAACCGGGCGATGGCGTTGGCATTTTACCTGCTTCCGAAACGAGAACAGCAACGGTTATTCCTGCCGCACCTGCCCCTTCGACAAACAATCCTAACAACGACACAAACAGTACAGCCAATTGGAAAGCTGCCAACGGAGCAATCAGCTACAATGTGCAGTTATATTTAAGCGAAGACAACACGCCAATAGGCGAATTGGTTGCAGGAATTGAAGAATTATCGCTCGAATTTACGGAACTAAGCGAAGGAACTGCCTATTATTATACGGTAACGGCAGTAAACGGCAAGTTTCAGTCAGCAGCGGCTCGCCACGATTTCACAACCCGTAAAAATCAGGTAATTATGTGGGAAGATAAATGGGCGCCAATGAATACCGGAACCGGAAATGGAAATGTAACATACTCGTCGAATACTGCGCCAAGCGCTTCTTCCGGGCTCACAGCATTTACATTCAGTAAAATTACAAGCAATCTTGGAGGAACAACAGCCGTAACTGCAACCAATATTAATGTTGGAAGCCGCGTAGTAGGACAAGAAACAGTTAAAGCCACGCAAGCCGGCAACGCAGAATGGATGCCGGCTTCAACAACTATCACAGTTACTGTGCACCCGACTAATCCGGGCGGAACAGCTGCGACAAGCGCAAACACCACCGGAACAAGTTTTACCATTGGCACTTGGAACGCATTGCCTGCCAATGTAGATGCCTTTGTTATTTATCAATCGGCGGACGGCGGAGAATTTGAATTTGTAGCAAATATTGGAAATGTACGCACATATAGCTTTGCCGACCTTACACCAAATACAGAGTATGTAACGCGCATTTATACGGTTAAAGCGGGAACGCCCGAAGGTGATTATCTGTCGAGAACATTCTTAACCAACACGACAACCACACCGATGCTTTACAGTATTAGTTATCAAGGCGTGGAAGCAAGCGAACACAATAATCCGGCAAGTTATACGCCTGCAACACCAACTATTACCTTAAACCCTGCTGCCGACCGCGGTGAAAACACATTCGAGGGCTGGTTTACCGACATTGAATACACCAACGAAATAACCGAAATTGAATTGGGAACAACCGGTAATATAACGCTTTATGCAAAATGGAGCATAGAAGAAAAATTCACCATTACCTATAACAACGTGTTTGGAACAGAAAACAATAATCCCGCCGAATATCTCTCATACAGTGAATTTAGCCTGTTAGACCTTGGTCAGCGCACCGGTTACACATTCGAAGGTTGGTTTACCGATGCAGAGCGAGAACAAGCAATTAGCGGAATTACAAGAGAAACCGTTGGAAATTTGGAATTATATGCTAAATGGGATTTGATTACCTACAATATTGCCTACAACAATGTAGAAGGTGCCGACAACGAAAATCCTGCGACTTTTACCATTGAAAGCTCATTCGATTTGTTGCCGCTCGGCGAACGTGCCGGCTACACATTTGAAGGCTGGTTTACCGATGCGGAATTTGAGCAACCAATCAGTGGTATTACCGAAGGAATGACCGGAGATTTGGAATTGTATGCCCAATGGGATTTAATACCAACCTACCTTGTTACTGTAATTAGCGAAGCTACCGATGCAACAGGAGCAGGAAATTATAAAGCAGGCGAAACGGTAACAATCTTTGCAGGCACTGCGCCCGCCGGCATGCAATTTAAAGAATGGACGGTCGAGCCTCCGAGCGTTGTATTTATAATATTAACCAATATAACAACCACAACAACCGCATTTATCATGCCTGCCGAAGAGGTAACGGTAACTGCCGTATTTGAAGCTATTCCTACATACAGCGTTACCGTAATAAGCGAAGCCACCGATGCAATAGGGGCAGGAAATTATAAAGCAGGCGAAACCGTAACAATTTTTGCAGGAACTGCACCCGAAGGTAAACAATTCAAAAATTGGACAATTGAACCCGAAGGCGTAGAAGTTGCTGATGCCGAAAGTGAAACAATCACATTTATTATGCCAGCCGAAGCAGTAACGGTAACTGCGATATTTGAACCTGTAACTACGGTAGAAACTATTGCCGGAGCAGTAATTACTGTATACCCAAATCCTGTTTCTACAATAGTATACATAAGTGGTGTTGATGTGAAAAAAGCCGTGATTTACACTGCACAAGGCGTAAAAATCACCGAAGAACAAATCGTTGACGGCGGAATAAACGTTGCTTCGTTCCAAAACGGTGTGTATGTTATTGAAATAGAAGCGAAAGATGGTAAAACATACAAACAATTGTTTGTAAAAAAATAGAAACTATTTTTCGGTGTAATACATCTCGAAATGGATTGAATTTGGCATTGTGCCGGATTCAATCCATTTTTGTTTTGTAGAGACGTGG
>WQTX01000060.1 GCA_009786075.1 Bacteroidota bacterium
ACAAAAACAGATGAGATATTAGCAAAAATATGTACTTTTGTAAAATTGGTAAAAACAAAGAGTTCTTTGAGATAATTTTTTGAGGTTCACTTGCTTACGTTAGCGATACTCCCGGCAAGTACGAAGATTTGCAATTCTTCTATCACCCCGACCATTTAGGTAGTAGTAATTATATTACTGATGCCTCCGGCGAGGTTTACCAGCATAATGAGTATTTTCCTTATGGCGAGACATTTGTAGAGGAGCGAAATAATACGGAGTATACTACTTATTTGTTTTCGGGTAAGGAGTTGGATGTTGAAACGGGGCTTTATTACTTTCATGCGAGATACTATGACCCGAGGACGAGTGTGTTTTTGAATATTGACCCGATGAGTGATAAATACCCTCATCAATCGAATTATACCTACTGCTCAAATAATCCATTGAATGTTATTGATCCCGATGGTAGAGATGAATGGGAAATAAACACAAAAGGGAAAGTTACTTGGAAGGAAAAAAGTGATACGCATACTTTACACGCAGTGGGTAGCGATGGCAAAAGAACAGGTGCTTCTTTAACTTTAAAAGACAGAACAATCTTTGACAATTTGGCAAAGACAGGAAAAGATAGCAATTATACGGCATCGTTTTCTGTTGGAGATAAAAACTCTAAGGAAGATATGTTAAAAGTATTCAAATTTGCTGCCGATAACACACCGAATGCAGAATGGCGTATAGATAAATTTAGAACGGACAATGGAGGTATTGGTTATTCAGTAGGAACCGCTCATATGATGAAAGCAATTACATCTGAACAAATGGGATATAAAACAAGTTCTGTTATTGCTTTTATACATTCCCACCCTGGCGCAGGAAAAGATTGGGAATTAGGAAGTATGGGGTTTAACCATATAAAAAATGATAAGATGAATTATACAAAAAATTCTGATGTTGATTATAAAATGAACGTGGCAGCATATAAAAACCCACTCTATTATACTTACTTTCCTATATCTGGTAACCTATGGCTTGTTAGAGATAGGGACAAACCCGCATTTATTCGTAAAGTAAGTAGTTCAGCAGGTTTTCCCTTTTAAACATTAATACCCGCTAAATATGGAAGAAGTAAGTAAAATATTATTTTGTACATTTCTATCATTTCTTTGTTTTTCCTGCATACATAAAAAAAATACAGGACAAAAAACGGAGATATTGCAGGAGGAAATAAAAGAAAACAAATTGTATATGTTTTTTGACGCGGAAATTAAAGATGCTTATTCACAGGACGTAAAAGCAGGAGCAAGGGACTTTTATTTTAGATTTAAACGTACAAGTTCAAATGATACACTTTTTGAATTTTCCTATTACGTTGGTGGTTATTCTAACTTATACGAATTAGAATACAAAGGTTTTCTTAAAATTGATAGTTTTAATGTTGCTATTTATGATGAAGATGACCTAATTATAGATTTGTATAAAGATAGCATATATTTGGAGAAATTTCCAGATGAAAATAATTTTGCTGGTATTAAAGACGAAAATAGTAAATTTATATTAATTCCGACTACAATAGGACATTTAGAAAAGAATAAATTTGAAGCAGACAATGCAAGTTATTGGGCAAGAAATGAATGGTATAAATATTTTGAATAAACAAAAAAAACCGGTGCGAATATTGAATAACGAAATAAGAAAAGTATAGATTAAAAAACATTTTTTAGTACGACAAAAACAGATGAGATATTAGCAAAAATATGTGCTTTTGTAAAATTGGTAAAAACAAAAAAGATGAATTTATGCAAACAAATAACAGATAAAACCAGCAAGAATAGAACGGCGGGGAATTTTTATCCATTAATGCCATGGAAATAACTAAAAAAATTACTGTAATATTTTTTCTGTTTTTATTATCATACAATTGTTATTCTCAACAAGAGAAAAACAGAATAGAGATGTTTCCGATTTTTGAAAACTCTGATGTAAAAAATATCTGTGAAACTATCAATTTTAAATATCCATCTTTCAGTTTATATGTTTGTCATCGAGAGAAATATATATATACTTCACAGCAACAAGATACTCTTATTGCTGTAGTTGAACTTAAAATACGTCTTCATTTTACAGATACCTCTGCTTATTTTATGATAGAAGAAATTAATAAACTAACTACAGAAATGATAATATTTGATAAAGATGAGGAAAAAGAATTTATTAATGAAATGATTTTTAAAATGATGAAAAACAGCAAATTTTATTACGAAGGTCGAAAAAATGAACTGCAAGAAAGAAGTTATTATATGAATATACCTATTAGATTTATACCCTGCAAATAAACTCCACATGAGTTTGCAACTTGTGCCAACACAGAATAAAGAAATAAATAATGAATAATGAATTGGAATACAGGCGATTAATAGGAGGTACAAGTTATAAACTTGCGCCAAGTGAAGTAATTATTATTTTAAATTTAGTGATATGAAAAGGTGTTTTTTATTTTTTGTAATGTCTTTTTTTACGGTCTCTTTATGGTCACAAAAATTACCTTCTACCCTTAAAATGAAAGATGGTACGATAATGACCGGAATAGTACGAATGCCAAAAAAAATAGATGACAAAATCATCGCTTTTACCCCTAAAGGCGGCAAAGCTACTAAAGTGCAAAGTGCAGATATTGACGTAATGACAATCATGTATGCCAATGGAACAACTGAAGAGTACGAGTATATTCCGGTATTCACAATACGTAGCTCTTATGAGGGGACATACGACAAAATATCCGGATATGCTTGGTTTTTGGTTGAAATCCGTGACTATGTGACTCTTTATCATGCGTGGACGCCATCGGAAAGTCATTACGATGCGGGGAGTAATTCGTTCACTACCACACAACTTGCCACCACTTATAAATATTGCCGACGCGATGGCGAAAAAGCTGCAACTCTGATTTCAAATGCGTCAGGTTCGATTGGGAATAATAAATTTTTTAAAAAATGTGCCGGCAATTATTTTTCCGATGACCAGACAATTATTGAAAAAATTAACAACGGAGTATATACCTATAAAAATATACCCGAAATGGTTAAAGAATATAATAGCCGAAATGCACATAAGAACCTTGTGCCAATACAGAATAAAGAAAACAAATGAATAGGAAACGAGCAAACAAAACCCTTGTTTCCTCATTTACTTTAAAACAATCTCGCCCAACTGTTTTTTGTAAACGTCCCAATCAATAATCGGATTTTTGGCAACACCGCTTTCAACCGCAGCTTTTGCCACCGCCGACGAAACTGCTACCAACAAACGTGGGTCGCTTGGTTTTGGTATTAAATAATGTTTACCAAATACCAATTTGTTATCGAATTGAGCGTTGAAATCTGCCGGAACGGGTTCTTTTGTCAATGCAGCCAAAGCGTGTGTCGCAGCCAATTTCATTTCTTCGTTGATTTTTGTAGCTCTTACATCGAGCGCACCACGGAAAATAAATGGGAATGCCAATACATTGTTCACTTGGTTAGGAATATCGCTTCTGCCGGTTGCAAAAATAATGTCTTCGCGTGAAGCCATTGCGTTTTCATACGAAATTTCAGGGTCGGGGTTCGACATGGCAAACACAATCGGGTTAGCATTCATAGTGCGCACCATATCTTGCGAAAGTACATCAGCTTTTGAAAGACCTATGAAAATATCGCTTCCTTTTACAGCCTCTTCCAAAGTTGAAGCATCGGTATCAACGGCAAATGATTGTTTTGTTGCATCAAGTTTAGCAAAATCAGCACGATTTTTTGTAATCACACCTTTGCTATCGAGCATCATAATGTTTTCACGTTTTGCACCAACAGCAATGTACAACAATGCGCAAGAAATAGCTGCCGAACCCGCACCGCTAATTACAATACAACATTTCGACAAATCTTTTCCTGCAACATCACACGCATTCAAAAGAGCTGCTGCCGAAATAATTGCCGTACCATGTTGGTCGTCGTGCATAAGCGGAATATCAAGCTCTTCTTTCAAACGGCGTTCGATTTCAAAACACTCGGGAGCTTTAATATCTTCAAGGTTAATACCGCCAAATGTTGGCGCAATATTTTTAACTGTTCGTATAAAATCCTCAACATCTTCGGTATCTACCTCAATATCAAACACATCAACGTCGGCATAAATTTTGAAGAGCATTCCCTTTCCTTCCATTACCGGTTTACCTGCAAGAGCGCCAAGATTTCCAAGACCAAGCACCGCCGTACCGTTAGAAATTACTGCCACCAAATTGCGTTTTGCAGTATATTTATACGCATCTTCGGGGTTTGCTTGAATTGCCAAACAAGGCTCGGCTACTCCCGGAGAATAGGCTAAAGTTAAATCGTATTGTGTTGAGTGTGGTTTTGAGGCTATTACCTCTATTTTACCCGGGCGTCCGGCTTCGTGATATTCTAATGCTTTCGCTTTTAAATCATTCATTGTAAATGTATTTGAATAAGTTGATATACGGTAAATTTTTAATGGCTGCAAAAGTAAAAATATTCTTTGAATATACAATGTTACGATATAAAAACTCTGAAAATTTATTGATTAAAAAATGGATTGCTTCGTTCCTCGCAATGACGCTCTTTTGAGAGTTTGCACAAACCAACAAAAAAGCGTCATTGCGAACAAAGTGAAGCAATCCAGTTATTTTAAATAAGAAAAGCTACCCAAAACTGAGTAGCTTTTTCATTATAAATCACTTTCAAGGATTATTTTTTAGAATCCATGTGAGCAATAAGGTCAAGACATTTGTTTGAGTAACCCCACTCATTGTCGTACCAGCTAACTAATTTTACGAAATTTCCGTTAAGTGCAATACCAGCTCCTGCATCGAAAATTGAAGTGCGAGGGTCAGTTGTAAAGTCGGTTGAAACAACTGAATCTTCGGTATAACCAAGAATTCCTTTCATTTCGTTTTCAGAAGCAGCTTTTACAGCAGCTTTGATTTCATCATACGAAGCAGCTTTTTCCAAACGAACTGTTAAGTCCACAACTGAAACGTCAGCAGTTGGAACACGGAATGCCATACCTGTTAATTTACCATTCAATGCAGGAATTACTTGTCCCACAGCTTTAGCAGCACCTGTTGATGAAGGAATAATGTTGCCCAAAATAGAACGACCACCTCTCCAATCTTTTGCCGATGGAGCATCTACAGTTTTTTGAGTGTTGGTAGCAGCGTGAACGGTTGTCATTAAACCTTCTACGATACCGAATTTATCATTGATTACTTTTGCCAATGGAGCCAAACAGTTTGTAGTACATGAAGCGTTAGAAACAACGTCCATAGTGTTGTTGTATTTTTCTAAGTTCACACCGCACACGAACATAGGAGCGTCAGCCGATGGAGCCGAAATAACTACTTTTTTAGCACCACCTTTCAAGTGAGCGCCTGCTTTTTCAGTTGTAGTGAACACACCTGTTGATTCTACCACATAGTCGGCACCTGTTGCGCCCCAGCCAATGTTAGCAGGGTCTTTTTCTGCGAAGAATGCAACTTCTTTTCCGTTTACAAAAAGTTTTCCACCTTTGTTTTCAGCAGTTCCGTTGAAACGACCGTGAACGGTGTCGTATTTCAACATGTAAATTAAATAATCCAAATCTAAGAAAGGGTCATTTACTGCTACGATTTGCACATCGTTTCTTTCTTGTGCTGCACGGAATACCAAACGACCAATACGTCCGAAACCGTTGATACCAATTTTAATTGCCATAATGTTAAATATTTATAATTTTAAGTTTTTTAAATTTTGCGCCACAAATATAGAGAAATATTTTATTCGGCGTTCATTTTTTATAAAAAAACTTGCTTCTTTCTCCATCGTTTTGTTTGCGCAAATGTGCTTATGGCAAATAACAATGCTGTTACGTAGGTTAGATATTATTGATATTTAACTTCGTTGAGCTCGCAAGCTCGGTTGATATTCAGTTGATAAATGCTTCGCGATAAATACTTCATGATAAATGCCTGCGGCGATAAATTTTATCGTGCGTTAGCACATTTATCAGCGGAGCGTTTTATCTATGTTTATCTTTTTGTTCATTGTCTTATGTCTAAAAGTCTATTAGTCTCGTGTTTATAAGATTAGTACATCAAATTACACCCCCGCACATCCGCAGCATCAAACCGCCCTTCAACGGTAAAACTGCCGTTTTCATACACTCGCCCCACGTCTTTGGTTTCAATAAACGAACAGGAATATAAATTTGCCAAATCAATCACGTTGATGCCGCCCAATTTAGCGTAAGGCATATAGCTAAACGGGTCGTACATATCACGTATCAAAATTTTTTGCCACGGCGGACAACTAAAATTTCCGTGCGATTGCGAATAGGCTTGACTTAAAAGTTCTGCCATACCGTATTCGGAGTGAATGTGTTCCACGCCAAATGCTTGCGTAAGAATTTCGTGCATTTCGCTGCGCAACAGTTCTTTGCGTCTGCCTTTCATTCCGCCGGTTTCCATTACAATTATATCAACTCTTTTCGTCATTCCTGCGCAGGCAGGAATCTCTTCGCAAATGATATGAGATTCCTGCCTGCGCAGGAATGACGGGTGAGAGGAAGTGTTATACGAATATTGTTCGGCAAAATCAAGCAAGGCAAAACTTACGCCTATCAAAAATATTTTTTTACTTCGACTCCGCTCAGCCACCGGTAGAAACGCATTTCGGCGAATTGCCGCATCTAAATCGGCAAAATTGTGTAGGAAAAAACCACTTTCGTCATTGTTCGATTGAGCAATAAGTTCCGAAACCATATACACCAACGAAGAATGTTGTTGCTCCAAATAATTGGGCAACAATGCTAAAAACACATAATCTTTGGGACTTCCATAAAATTGCTCAAAACAACGCAAAAAACTTGTTTTGTACAACTGTACATTTTCCACATAATGCCTACTCGAAGTCATTCCGGTGGTCTTGGAACTTTCAAACAGTAGTTCCGGCTCATTGCAATGGCAACGCACTTCGTGGGATTTGAAGAACGAAATTGGCAAAAACGGAATTTGCAGATAATGATTTATCAATACCGGATTAACCGAAAGACTTTCAACAAACTGCCGATATACAGAGTTGTGCGTGTATTGAAATTGGAAAACTTCTAAACACAATGAGTTAAATTCATTGGTGTTGTGTGGTAAAAATAATTTCGATTCCAAATGTTCGTTTCGCATGAGCAAATTTTTTGTGAGCAACTTACGCAAAAATACGAAATATTTTACCCTATTGCTATATTTTCCTCATCAAAAACAGCATATTTCTCTACCGGTTTCAAAAAGCGTGAAGAAACAAAAAAGTTCCACGTCATAGTAACCGGAATTGCTAAAAGGCTCAATATAAATCCGTCTGTAATAGAAAGATAGCGTTTGTACAGCGCGATAGCACCCAAGTTAATAAGCAAACTGATGCCGTAAATTGCATAATAAATCAAAAGATTGCGTTGTGATTTGCCCGATTTGAACACCAAACGACTATTCAAATAATACGATTGCAAAATAGAAAAAAGAGTACTTATGGTATTTGCTACATACACCCAATTTTCAAACTCTTGCAAATCAGTAAAAATACGAGGCAAAATTCTTGTTAAAAAATATATTTGACAAATTCCCACACACATAATTACCACACCCACAAACGAAAATCCTATAAATCGTTTTACAAGCGGATGTTTAAGCAAAAAAGGCGGAATTAACCGGAGAATAATGCTGCGTATGTGTAGAAGCAGGGTTTTAAAGAATGAAATAATCGCAGACATTATAATAGTATATGAAAACGCAAAGTAACGCAAAAATTTTATACTTTTGCAAAAATTTTTTCACAATGACCAACGACGAACTTCGTTTATTGATAGAACAACAGATTTCCGACAGTGATTTGCGTACGATTGCTTATAAAATACTCGCCGGCGAACGCATAAGCGATGCTGATTGTCTACTCCTCTACGAAAAAGCCGAACTCGGATTTTTAGGAATGTTAGCCGACTACGTTCGCACGCAAAAAACCGGCGATGTAGTATATTTCAACAAAAATATTCACATAGAGCCAAGTAACATCTGTATTCATAATTGTAAATTCTGTTCATATTCCAAACCACAAGGCGACCCCGAATGTTGGGAATTGAGCATTGATGAAATGCTCGAAAAAATTACCGAAACCGATGAATACGAAATTACCGAAGTGCACATAGTAGGCAGCGTGCACCCCGAACGAGGTGTTGATTTTTATTGCGAACTGTTGAGCGAAATCAAAAAACTCCGTCCCGAAATTCAAATAAAAGCATTTACGGCAGTGGAAATTGATTATATGGCGCAAAAAGCGAATATTTCCTTTGCCGAAGTATTTGAAAAACTGAAAACAGCAGGTTTAGACACCATGCCCGGCGGCGGTGCCGAAATTTTGGACGATACGTTACGGCAAAAAATTTGCGCATCAAAATCCAATTCCGCCACATGGTTAGCCATACATCAAGCTGCCCACGAAAGCGGCATTCCCACCAATGCAACTATGCTCTACGGACACGTTGAAACATTTGCACAACGTGTGGTACACATGAGCAAATTACGTGATTTACAAGATAAAACACGTGGTTTCAACGCTTTTATTCCGCTCAAATATCGAAAAGAAAATAACGATTTGGCTCTCGAAACCGAATTGCCATGGACGGAAGATTTACGCAATTTCGCCATTGCCCGCCTGTATTTTGATAATATTGACCACATAAAAGCCTATTGGGTAATGCTTGGCAAAGAATTGGCACAAATTTCGCTCGATTTTGGCGTAAACGATTTTGACGGAACCATAAACGACAGCACAAAAATTTACTCAATGGCAGGTGCCGAAGAAACCAAACCAACACTTACCGAACGCGAAATGATTGACCTCATTAACAACGCTGGGCGCGATGCCGTTGAGCGAGATTCTTTATATGAACCTATAAAGATACATGCCTACGGCGATAAAAATAGATAAAACGCTACGCTGATAAATGCCTACGGCGAAAAATTTATCGCAAAGCATTTATCAAAAAACAAATAACCAAATAACCAAATAACCAAATAATCAAATCAACAAATAATCAAACATAATGCCCCAAAAACTCCCCGAACTTCGCCAATTTGTGTTTCACACAGTATTTAGCAAATGCTTTGCCGGTTTTATTGTGCTTGGCTTACTGCTTTTTTTATTCATGGACACTACCGATATAACATTCTTTGTCAACGACTTTGTAGCATCGGCGCATTTAGATAGTTTTATGAAATTCTATACCGACCTTGGCTTAGGTTGGGTTTTTGTGGCACTTGCCGTAGTGTTGTTGTTGTTTTCGTTTCGTCATGCGGCAATGACATGCGTATGTGGAATTATTATGGGTATAGTTATCACGGTTTTAAAACGCTATATTTTTTTCGACGAAATGCGCCCTACGGTAGAATTTGGTTTGCAACAATTTAGCCACATTATGCACAATTACAGTTATTTAGAAAAATATTCTTTCCCGTCGGGACACACCATGACGGCTTTTGCCGTGGCGGCACTTATGAGTTATTTTGTGAAAAACAAATATGCACAAATAGGATTTTTTGCCTACGCTGTTCTTATAGCATTTTCACGAGTGTATTTGTTGGAACATTTTTATCGCGATGTGTTTTGGGGGGCACTCATTGCTTATTGTATTGTTGCACTTGTTTTGAGTGCGTATTCAATTTTTGAGAAAATTCCCAATCGGGGAGTTTTTCAATGTGCCAATAAGTCAATATGCCAATAAGACAATTAAAGAATATGCCACATTGCCAATAAAATAATTTCATACATCAGTCAATTGGCATATTGGCACATTAAAAAAATTGGCACATTACCCCCTAATCTTCTTCTCCCACCGCCAAGCCGATTGCAGCACTTCGATAAACGGTGTTTGCGCTTTCCAACCCAGCACTTCGTTGACTTTTGTAGTATCAGCCCACACTTTTTCTATATCGCCGGAGCGACGACCTACAATTTTATACGGCACATTTACGCCGTTTGCCTTCATAAATTCATTCAAAATTTCCAATACCGAAACACCGTTTCCGGTGCCAACGTTGAACACTTCGCAATTGCCGTTTTGAGCAATGTTTATCATACGTTTGAGAGCACATACGTGGGCTTTTGCCAAATCCACCACATAAATATAATCACGAATGCACGAACCGTCGGGTGTGTTGTAATCGTCGCCAAAAACGCTTAATTCTTTGCGCAAACCAACTGCCGTTTGCGTAACGAAAGGCAATAAATTATTGGGTATGCCTTTGGGCAATTCGCCAATAAGCGCGCTTGGGTGTGCGCCTATGGGGTTGAAATAACGCAGCAAATTTGCCGAAAATGATTTGTAAGAAATAATCGCATCACGAATAATGTCTTCGCACATCGCCTTAGTGTTTCCATAAGGTGATTCGGCTTTTTTCAGAGGCGAAAGTTCGGTTACGGGTAGCACATCGGGCTGTCCATACACAGTGCACGACGACGAAAATACCAAATGTTCCGTACCACAGGTTTTCATTACTTCGAGCAATGAAATCATGCCGCCAACATTATTTTTATAATAATTCAACGAATTTTCAACCGATTCGCCCACGGCTTTATATGCCGCAAAATGAATAACAGCATCAATTTTTCCGTGCGTTTCGAAACAATTACGTAATGCTTCGGTATTGCACACATCACAATTTTCAAATGCCGGTTTTTTGCCGGTAATTGCCTCTATTCTATCAAGTACTGAAATTTCGGAATTTGACAAATTGTCAACAATTACTACATCAAAACCTTCGTTTTGTAATTCCACCACAGTGTGCGAACCAATGTAACCGAGTCCGCCGGTAACTAATATTTTCATATTTTTTTGATTTATCAATTAATCATTTTTTCCATTCAAATGAACTAATAAGTTCTATAATATCGTCGCGCACAAATTGTATTGACGGACGTAGCGAGTCTTTATTGGGCGGCACATTAAAATACAATGCACCCCGCACAAAATGTTCCACACTATCGGTTATATAAAATTGCATGATTGATGCCGCATCGCCTTTGATGTCGAACAACAATCCGTGCACTTGTTTGTCGGGGTAATGAAATTCCTGTGTTTTTATGGCTTCGGCTTTGGCATCGTGTTTGAACACCAGAAAATGCGCATCGTCCACAAATCGGTCGAGGTCGTGTTTTACGTTTTTGTAGCTTATGTGTATAGTGGCTTTTTGCGAAGGAAATTGCACATTGAGCCAATATTTTTCCCTGTTGTGAGCAGTGTCTAACTGAATGGTTGAATAGGTAGGAAAATCGAACGAATACGGGTAATTTCCACTAAAACGCTGATATGTTTTTTCGGGAAAATCTATACGGAAGTAGCCTCGTTGTTTAGGGGTTTTTATTTTACGCTCTTCGCAGGAGGAAAAAACGAGGAGACAAGTGAACAAAGGGACGAAGATACGAGTTGACAAGTTGACAAGTTGACGAGAGAACGAGTTGACAAGTTGACAAGTTGACAAGTTGACGAGGGGGTTGGTATATTTTTTTAGTGTAGTCATAGATAAGCGCAAAGGTATATTTTTTCTTTACTCGAACAAATATTTAGTGCAAATATTCCATTTCTTGAAGAAATGGAATATTTTAAAAAATCACTAATCACTAACCATTAACCACTAAATTTACCCTCTTAAATTCCGAACAAAGCACAGCCGTAGCCACCGCCACATTGAGCGATTCGGAGGTTTCGCCGCTTTGTTTGAACGTTGGAATGTGTAATCTGTGTTGTATGCACTTTTTTATTTCGGCTGACAAACCATTGCCTTCGTTGCCCATAACGAGTATGCTGTCGGCAGGTAAAATGGCGGTGTACACATTTTCGCCTTGTAAATCGGCGGCAAAAATATCGGTGTGCGTGCAGGCTGCAAAAAAGTCTTGTAAATTGCCATGTAACACCGGTACCCGAAAAATTGCACCCATTGATGCCTGCACTACTTTTGGATTATAAATTTCCACACAATCGGGCGAACACAGCACTTGCGACACGCCAAACCAATCGGCTATACGCAGAATTGTTCCCATATTTCCCGGGTCTTGTATGCCGTCCAAAGCAAGAATTAATCCGCGTGAAGAAAATTGTATTTCATTGCTTGGCTTTTCCACCAAAGCCCATACTTGTTGCGGATTTTGCAAGGTGGAAATTGCTTGTATTTCGGCTTCGGTGGCTGAAAAAATTTCTGAACAATCAGGCAATTCTTTATGATTTTCGAGCCATTCTTCGGTAGCTACCAAAGTATCTATATGCAATGATGTAGCAAGCAATTCTTCCACCATTTTAGTGCCTTCTACAATAAATTTCGCTTCTGTTTCACGTGTTTTTTTTGCGTGAAACGTGCGGTAGTGTTTTATTTTGTTTTTGCTTAGCATGATAAAAATAAATAATTTATTTGCTATTGTTTTTATCAATTAAACTTTGCAAAGTATTTATCAATTTCAGGGCGTAATTCTACACCTGCTTGTTCAAAACAATCAAGCAATTCATTATAAGCACCTTCGCCACCGAGAAAATCCCAAAACTTTTCGGCTACCATTAATTCTTCCTGCAAATCAAGCATTCCGGCAAGTGTCCAAAATTGATATGGCTGTGGTTCGTATGGATTGTATGGAATTGCTATCAGAGTATGCACTTTTGCATTTTTGTCTGCCGTGTATGCAATACCTGCCCATTCGAGTAAAGTTTGTTTGTATTTTTGAAAGTCGCCTTTATTTGGTTTCGCTGTTTTTAAATCAAAAAAATATTGTTCGCCTGATTGCGTTTCAACAAACAAATCCACTTTTGCCGGTTTTAATTTATTTATATCGCCCGACAAAGATTGTTTCAAAAGTTCTAATTCCTCAATTTTATTTGGTTTTGCATTAATTGTCAAATCGTTAATAATGGTTTGAACGCTTTGTTGGCAATTGCTAAAAATAGAATTTCCAACAACAAATTGTGTTTCAACTCTTGCAAATCTCGTTTTAGACAAAGCCGCCGCAACAGGCTCGAAAATCGAAGTGCCAAATGTTGTCAGCAACGATTGCATAAACGAATACAATGCTAATCTGTCTTTTCCTAACAATCGGAAATGAAAAGGCATATAATTGTTTTCAGGTTTGTAATTCTGAAATTTATTTCGCAAACAAGTGGTTATTACTTGTTGGATTTGGGATTTTTGGGTATTAGTTAGTGGCATACTATAATTTATAATATTATTGGTATCTCATTTATCAATTTTTCTGTTTTAGGGTTTGAATAAAAACCTCTTCTCTCAAATAAATATTTTTTTGAATTCAATAAATTTACTACTTCTATAAGTAATGTATTTGCATTATTCTCATTACTTAAAAAGTTAATTTTATCATCAATGTTGTTACATTCTTTTTGATTTGATAAAATAATATCACAAGCCATTAAAATATGCATATCCATAGTTTTGGATTTCATAATAATATTTCCATTGATTAACAAATGATTAAACCAATACCAAAGAACACCACAATAATAATACTGATTTGCTTCGTGATTTGAATTATTAAAAATTTTCCCTTCCTTTTGAAATTTGTCAATAACAGATTTCGCATTACTTTTCATTTCGTGTGGCTTTTTCAAAAAAACTGAAATAAAAACTCTTGCCAAAGTTTCAATATTGATTTTACTGTATGGTGGTGTAATATTAGAATGTTGCCCTCTTAATCTCTCAAAATACAAATTAAAATTTCTCTCTTCTTTACCAGAGAAATAAATCTCTATTTTTTCATTAAATTCATTTAAAGACTGTAAATCATTTGATATTGAATTTTGATTATTCGCTGCATAAATAATCATTTTCTTTAAATCATTATCATCTGTGGAAATAACTTTTGCAACAATTTCAACATCATCAATATTATCTGACTTTTCTTTATATTTTTGATACAAGATGTTTGTCGTTTGACAACCATTAATAATTCTTGGAAATGTAAGAGTATATGTATCTCTTAACGTTGGGTGTCGCTCTATTTTATCGCAAATAATTGACAACCCATTGTTTAAAAATGGAAAATAGTGTCGATTATGTTCGACATCAAGGGTTTTCTTAATATCTAAGTTTACAGATGTATTCCCGATAAAATTTCTCACATTTTCAACAAATAATCGCTCCTTCAAATTTTCGTCGGAAGTAAGAATTAATTTTTTCAGTTCAGAAAATTTAATCGTTGTCAACAAACTCATTTCTACATTATCTACTGCTGAAAGTTGGGTGTTTGTATCAAATTTTAATCTAACATTATGAAATTTTGAAATCTTATCATATTCATTTTTTATTTCATCTTTTTGCAAAACAACAAATTTATCTAATATACATTTGTTCTCAATATCATTTCTTGAAGTGATTTTATTCCTTTCAGAATTAATCATATCATCTGTTATCGTATGTGCAGTTCTTGCCGAAAGAAAAAATAACGAAATATGAGGTGTTTCCTCCAATCTATCTATAAAATTACCTGTATCATCAAGCAATTTTTTATATATGGTTGAATATGGTTCAATCTCTCTTTCTTCTGCTAAGAATTTTACTACTTCATCCGTAAATGCACTGAATTTTTGTTCATCAAAACTTTTTCCAGTAGTAGCTTGAATAAAGCCAATTTTAATCTTTATCGACTCTGTTGGTCCGAAGTTGCCCAAATCGGCTTCTTCTGCAACTAATCTATTATTAACTATAATGACAATTCCATCAATACCTTGTGCTTTGTTAGTAGATACTGATTTTACATTGTCAAGTTCTTCTTCTAATAAATTAGAAGCAATTACATAATTAGCGAAATCTTCAAAAATATCTGCATCATTATTTTCAGTTCTAACAATATCAAATTTTTTTGCAAATTCATTGATTTTTGCATTTAGTCCAATATCAAATTTTTGTGCCATAATCTATTTATTTTTAAAATGAAACACCACTTCCGAATAAGCCGCCTTATCTTTTTCCGTTCTATTCAACACCGGTCGTTTGAATTGATTTACAATCCTCATTCCCGCATTTTCGGCAATGGTTGGGTACATATTGTATTTATCGTTTGCCACAAGGAAAATATCGTAATCGTCTGCTAAAAAGCGTTTGCAGTTGTTTAGCACATCGGAAATTCCTTGAATGTAACTTTGTTTTGCTGCGTTGCCTTGTCCTTTAAAAAGCGGTCCGATTTCCAATTCGTCTTTGCGGTCGAAACCGAATAAATCGTAGGCATAAGCATGTTGCTCGTGGTAGTCAATCAAACCAACATACGGCGGCGAAGAAAAAATCCCTTTGATTTTTTGATTTTCTAACTGCTTGCCAAATTCTGCGCTGCGTTTTTTAACTTCCTCAAAAATATCAATATTTCTGCTATCGCCTGTCAAACACAGTTGAAAGGTATTTGTACGCAATTTATCGAACTGCAAAAGTCGGCTAACCGTATCTTTTGAGTAGGTTTTCCACCATTTCATAATTGAAAATAGCGGTTTGCACATTTTTCCGTGTTTTTTGCAATAATACGTTGCCGTTACAGGCTCTAAAAGTGTAGCCAAATCAGCGTGTGTAGTGGCACGACAACTGCGGATTGTACGGCTTAAAATTATGCTGACAATCTTTTTAGTATTGATATTTTGTATTTCTTTTATTCGTTCAAAAACAAAATCAATTTCATTACGAATATGCGCAGAAAACCATTTATCAAGGAACGTTTCGTTTCGGTTTTGTCGTAATTGTATGTTGTATTCTTTTACAAGTCGTTCATAAATCGGCAAAAATTGCTTTTCTTTTTCCTCGCCGTATTGTTTTTCGTCAATTTCGCCATTTCGCAAACGATATTTATAATCGGGAACAGGGAAATATTGATTGTTAAATACATACAATTCTTGCAACAATTTTTCTTCAAACTCCACAGCATGAGAGTTTTTGATAAAATTTTCCAACGCTTTGGTTATTCTATCAATTTCCTTTTTCAAATCGGCAATATCATATCTCGCCACTTTGCTATTGGCAATCAGCGTATTAAACACCGAAACGTCAACACCAATAGCATGTATTCCAAGTTCGGAAGATTGCACCATTGTTGTACCGCTACCCGAAAAAGGGTCTAAAACAATATCACCTTTTGCAAAATACGTTTCGGTTTTGAATTTATCGGTATGATTGTCTAAAAAATATTCGACCAACTGCGGAATAAATTTACCTTTGTATGGGTGCAAACGATGAACGTGTTTTGTGGTTTCAGCCTCTTTGTACTGTTCAAACGACAACGCCCAATTCAAATCTTCGCCCAATTTATCTTTAAAATAATTTTCCCTTGAACTCAGTTGTTTTGTATAATACGTTTGCAATTCTTCTTGCACAACCTGCGTACTTCCATTTTCGCCGATTTTTTGTATCAAGCCGTATTGTACTAAATAGGCTATGTTCGAGGTGGTTACATTTTTTCCTGTGTAACTACTTGCCCATTTACTTGCTTCCGGAATACTAAATAATCGCATAATGTTTATTGTTTCTAAAATTTAGAAACAACAAAAATACAAAAAAATCGGAGTTTGTCAAATTGCAAAATCATTTATTGTAAATTGACTAATCAATTCGTTGGCTTCGGTGCCCTTTTAGCCCGCCGTTTTTCAACAATTTTGTTTCGCAATTTTTGCGGCAAATAATCAACCAAACCACTGCGGGGAGCGTGAAAATTAATATCGGCTTTGTAACGCCATTTTCCTTTTTCAAATTTGTAGCCGTCAATCGAAAAATCGGGTCCGTAAAATTCGGGAATGTTCGTGTAGCGGTAATCGGACGGCGCAAGGTGGTCGAGCACTATCATTTTTTTGCTTTTATCGTACCTCAGCATCATGGTGTGTTTCGATGAATATTCATAAATCAACCGCCGCTGCGAACTTTTGCCTTTGAGTTCCAAAATGGGCACACCGAAAATTGGGTTATCGCCCACAAATTTAAGCGTTTCAATAATTTTTTTCTGTGTAAATGTGGTATTTGGCGACCAGCCTAAAAGTGTGTAAATATCGTTCCCATTGAGTTTTACCTGCACTATATCGTAGTAGGTTGCACCCACCCATTGCGCTGGTTTTAACTCTTGTGTTTGCGGATTTTTTATATTGCGTGAATTGTCGAAAAGTTGAAACACTTTTACCGTATTGTTGTCTTTGTTGTATTTTTGCAAAAATCCGTAATTGGTGTATTTTCCGTTGGAATGAATTACGTTCCATGTGAAAATACGAAAACTTTTGTCGGGGGCATACACATTGCCTATGGGCAAATCAGCAAAGGCGTAGTGAAACGATGCAGGGATTTTTAAAATACTGTCCAACATAGTAATAATGCGATTGTTGTTTTTGGCATTTTGCTCGTCTTCGGCAAAACGGTTTACTTCGTTGAACAATGCCGTAAGTTTATATTCTTCGTCGGAAAAATTTCCGGAGGTTTGCGAAAATCCAACAGAGATTTTCAGAAAAAAAATCAGAAAAAAAATAGAAATATGTTTACTCATTTGTTCGTGCATTAAGAGACGTAGCGCGCTACGTCTCTACATTTAGTTCGTTATAACTATTGTAAACGTTTGAAATTCATTTTTGTTGTGTGCCGTTACAATATATACTCCTTTCGGCAAATTCCCTGTTGCAAATCGTGCTGCACCTTGTGCAAAATCATGAAAACGTTCCTCTACAATTACGCCCGAAATGGCACTTATACGCAAATATGCTTGCGTTTGTGTATTGGTGTGCAATTCTATATAATCTTGATTTTGACGGAGTTGTATCCAATCCATACGTTCTATATTTTTAATTGCATTGCAACTGTCGCAAGGGCAGGTATCGCATGGTACAACTTTTGTAGTTGTGTCGGTTACATAGCGTTGGTGCAATAATGATGCTGTGTTGAGAATTTCGTTAAACGTTTTGCCTGCAATAATTGCGTAGCGCACGGTGTCGATTTGTTGCGGTTCCATACTGCCTATCATGCACCACGAACTTGTGTTCACGTTGCCATCGCTTTCGTCGTCGAAACCTATGCCGGCAGTGGTTTTTGTTGAAGTAAGTAATTTCCAAATTCCTTGAGAACTTAATGAGTCTTGCGAGGGAATTTCGGGGATTTTAAGCGAAGTGGTGTCGTAAGCAAACAGGCCCGATTCATGATAATGCAACGGCATAACGCCAACCAAAAATCCGCCTTCGTCAACGCCTGAAATTACGGCGCATTGCAGGCTATCAATGTAGCGCACCATGTTGTAACGCTGAAATCCTATAATCCAATCGGCAAACACGCCGGCGCGGATATTTTTACGCAAAATGTTACTCGTGTTGGTAATTCGGTATTCATGAATAAGCGCATCAACACCATTCCAACCGTAAATATATTGGTCTATATCAAGCCCCAATTGGGCGGCTTTATATTTACTTTCTACGAGTAAATGTACGCTGTCGGACTTGAGAATTCGCGGATTTTGAATAGTTGTGTAATCGTAATTGTAACGAACCGGCGCTGCCGTAGTGCTATCGTTAAGCGCAAGCAACAAACCTGCATCGTAAATCATATTTGTTTGTTCTTTGTAGCGCAATCCATTACCGCTGGGCTTAAGCACATTGTATACACCTATTGTGCCATTGGCGGTGGCGGTAGCCTTAAAATTGCCAAATTCAAAATCATAATTCAAAGGATTGAACCACAGTGTAATATACTCAAAATCGCTGTACAATTTGCTCGAAATACCCAGTTTAAAATGATAGCCGCTTCCGGTACTAAATGTTTGATTTATTCGGAACCGGAAGGTGCATTTTTTTGTTTCCAATGTTTCCAATGTTTCTATGGTAACAGTGTTGAGTCCTAAAAAATAAGAGCCGCCATTCAAAGTAAGAGTTACTGCATTGGGCAATGCCGCCAAATAATTGGTACAAAATAAATCTACTTCGAGTGTATCGCCACGTTCAAATGTGTATTTATAAGCATTGACATTACGCATGGCGAATGAATCTATGCGAATGGAAGGTTTCGAAGTGTTGGTAAGCGCATTCAAGGCATTGACACGTCCGTTGCCAAGTTGGTCTCTGTAATTGGCATTGGTGCCTATGTGGTAAATGTCGTCGGCATTCACGCGCAACTGTTCGCCTACTTGCATGGCAGTGTAGTGTGGGAATTTCGCTTGTATCAGTCCTGCAACTCCCGAAACTATTGGTGCCGCATACGATGTGCCGCCTCCAGGGTTGCCATATCTATTGCCAACTCTTGTAGATACATATCCGGTAGTTGGCGAACTCACATCGACAAAATAATTGTAGTTGGAGCTTGGCCATTTCAAGTCGCCTTGCACCGAACCGGCTACACTCAATGCAAACGGATACGATGCCGGATAAAACACACCATTGTTACCGCTATTGCCGGCAGCTGCCACCACAAGCGCATTGCAATTGAAGGTAACAAATTGTACTACTTCCCTGGCAAACTCAGAATAATTGCCGGCACCGCCCCACGAGCAATTGATTACCTTACACCCTTGCAAGGCTGCATACATAACCCCTTCATACGAACGCACCAAATTCCCTGCTTTGTCGGCTATTTTTACGGGTAAATAGCGGCAACGAAATCCTGTGCCGGCTATTCCTTTTTCATTATTCACTTCGGCAGATGCCAATCCTGTTACGTAGGTTCCATGTTCTATGCCGTCGGGACGGGGGTCGTTGTCGTCCATACCAAAATCCCAACCATAGAAATTATCTACATAGCCATCGCCGTCGTCGTCTATTCCATTGATAGGGTCAGCGGTATTGACGGCTATTTGTTTGATTAAATCTTCATGTTCTATTTCCGTGCCCGAATCCACAATTCCTATCACCACGTCGGGGCTACCTTGCCCGTCCGGCACGTCCCACGCTTCGAATAATTGTATGGTTTCCATAAACCATTGCGAATTTGCAGTTACATACGTATCGTTGGGAACAAATGCTAAAAATTCATCGACATACAAAGGTTCGGCATATTCTATAAACGATAAGCGGCGCAAAAGCGAAATCATGCGTGTAAGGCTTATTTTCTGCGGGTCGTAGGTCAATCTGTACACACGGGTTAAATCTACGCAATTATGGCAATCCGCACCGGGCTTTTTCACCTGCGGAAACATTATTTCACTGCGAGCGTTTGTTGCAAGAAGCAATTCTGAAAATTGTATTTGTTCATTGTCCTGCACTATGGGTACCGATTTAAGCGAAGGCTGCGCTTTTATTTTGTACACCACTTGCCCCGATTGGGCTTTATGTCCGTTAAAATATTCAAATTGCTGGGCGCAAAGAGTATGTGCGCCGACAACAATTCCTAAGAATAGCGTAAAAAATGATTTCATTGGTTTGGTTTTAATTGTTTAGGGTATGCAAACATACAAAATTTTTGTCTTGAACAACGTTTTTTTCAAGATTAACTTTGCTTTACTACGGTTTTCAAGATTACCAAAATAAAAACCTGTCAGGTTTTGAAAACCTAACAGGTTTAAATCCTGTAAATCCTGACGACTATTTCTTCACTCGTGTCTCGCTTGTACCGTTGTCGTACATAATTATATATATGCCTTGTGCCGGTTCTTGTGATAATTTTTGACCGAGGAGGGTGAAGTAGCCTACAATGCGCGGTAGAGACGCGGCGCGCCACGTCTCTTCAATACCCACACCTGCACCTTTGGTTGTAAATGTGCCAGTTTTTGTTTCGAGCAGCGCATTGTTTTTACCAAAAATTTCCATTGTGTAATAATAGGTGGTATTTTCGGTAAGATTGGTTAGGCGCACGCCGAATACTTCGTCGGATTTGAGTGCATCGGGCGTGTAAACAAGAGTTATAAGCCGTCCGTTGGCATCAAATTCGAGTGTACATATAAGTGTGCCGTTGCTATCGGTAACAAGTAACTTGTAACCCGTAGCTTCGCTCAAATCATTCCACACCACACGTGCGCTTTGTGCGTCGGGCACTACAATTATGCCTTCGCCGGCGGGAATTTCTATACCGGAAATATCGGTTTTGCGTTCACTGAATACGGCTATCAAATTCCTGTTTTTCGACGCGGTAAACGAATGTAAGCCTCCTATGGAAAC
>WQTX01000061.1 GCA_009786075.1 Bacteroidota bacterium
TTATGCCCAAATCTGTGCCACAATCTACACATGCGTATATTTCCTGATTTGGATTATTCGGGTCTATTTTCCATTCGTAGTGATGGGCGGTTTTTGCAGTTCCCCGGCTCTCAACTTTACCGCAAATCGAACACGTACGGGTTTCTTCGCCAAACTCGGTGCAGGTTGCAGGTTTTGAAACGCTCCAACTTCCAAACGTATGTGCCAATTGTGAACCTGTTTTTGTGCGTGTATCTTTTTCGCCGCAAAGCGAACACGTACCGGTTTCAGTGCCGTCTTTTTCACAGGTCGCATTTCCGTCCGATGTGTAATTTTTAAAATCGTGTCCCAATGCAGGTTTATTTTCGATTGCAATACTATGATTGCAACCTTCATGTGCGCACATTTCAACACGGGTACTTGCTGTGGTGCAGGTTGCGGCATTGCCCGAAGTCCACGCGCCGGTTGGTGTGCTGTGTCCTATTGCCTGAATATCTCGTGTTTCGGTATCAATTATGGCGGCATTGAGTATACAGGTGCGCGTACGTTTTTCGCTGCCTTTTTCTTCGCATTTTGCAGCTGTTACAATTTCCCAATTGCTCCAATCGCCGTAAGCGTGTTCTGTTAATTTCGCAATTGGCTCTGTTGCTCTTGGCTTTTGACATTTTGAACAAATTTCAGTACTCTCGCCTGCTTTTTCACAGGTTGCTGCGGTGGTTACTTTCCATTCAAAAGTATGTTCGCACTCTATTAGTTTTGGTTCTTCGCCCGATGGTTCATTACAATCTTTGCATACGTGTATTTCTTGACTGGGATTAGTTGGGTCTATTTTCCAAATAAACGTATGTTCGCCGGTTGCCGGTATTACTGCGGTTGTGGTTCCAAGTTCGCCACAAACTGAACATTTTTCGGTTTGGCTGCCTGCTTCGCCGCAGGTTGCTTCTTTGGTTATTTGCCAATCGGTAAATGTGTGTGCTGCTTTTGCAACCGATTTGCTTTCAACTTCGCCGCAGAGTGTGCAAGTGCGCGTTTCTTCGCCTTCTTTGGTACAAGTGGCGGCGGTTTTCACGCTCCAATTGCCAAAAATGTGTGTCAATTGCGCAATCGAGCGAGTTGCTGTTCCAAGCACTTGGCATTTTGAACATTGTGCGGTTTCTACTCCGGCAGCCGCGCAGGTTGCAGGCGTAGTTACTTTCCATAAATCAAATGCGTGTTCGCAAGTAATTTGTCGCGGTTCTGCGCCCGACAGTGCGCCGCAATCTGCGCAAACTTCTATTTCTTGATTTGGATTAGTCGGGTCGATTTTCCATATAAATATGTGGTTGCCGGTTGCCGGAATTACTTGTGTTTCTTCGCCAAGTGCGCCGCAAATTGAACATTTTTCGGTTTGGCTGCCGGCTGCGCCGCAGGTTGCTGCTTGGGTAATTTCCCAATCGGTAAATTCGTGCTCCAATTGTGCAATTGGTTGACTTTCAATTTTACCGCAAAGCCAACAGGTACGAGTTTCTTTGCCCTCTGCACTACATGTTGCAGCAGTTTCTACAATCCAATCGCTAAATTCGTGAAAACATTCGCAGCCTTCGACTAATTTTGCAATCGGTTTTTTGTCGCGTATGGCTTCACAAAGCGAGCAAATTTCGGTTTCTTCGCCGGCGGCAGCGCATGTTGGAGCGGTTGTTTCAGTCCACACAAAAATGTGTTCCAATTGTGAACCAATTTCGGGTTGCGTATCGGTTTTCGGGCAACGAGAACAAGTTCCGGTTTCGGTGCCGTCTTCCTCGCAGGTTGCATTTTCGTCGGAAGTATAATTTTCAAATTTGTGTCCCAATTCTGCAATAGTATCGGCAAAATATGTGTGGTCGCCACGAACACAGGTGTATGTTGTGTAACCTTCTTCTTCGCACGTTGGCGCGGTTACTGCGCTTGTGTAGCTGTGTCCTGTTGCCGGAATTTCTTCACTTTCGGTATCAATTACGGCGGTATTGAGCGTACAGCTTCGTGTGCGTTCTTGACTGCCATTTGTGGTGCAAGTTGCAGATTCTACTGTTTTCCAATCGCTCCAATCGCCATAAGCGTGTTCTTCTAATTTCGCAATTGGCTCAACATCTCTTGTTATTGGACATTTTGAACAAATTTCAGTTTTTTCGCCTGCTTTTTCGCACGTTGCTGCAGTGGTTACTTTCCATTCAAAATCGTGTTCGCACGTAATTGGTTTTGGCTCTGCGCCCGAAGGTTCATTACAATCTTTGCATACGTGTATTTCTTGATTGGGATTAGTTGGGTCTATTTTCCATACAAAATTATGCGGTAATTTTGAACCCTCTTCGGTGCGTATATCAGTTTCAAGGCAACGTGAACAAGTGCCGGTTTCGGTGCCGTCTTTTTCACAGGTTGCATTTTCGTCGGAAACATATTCATAATCGTGCCCCAAAGCATCTTCATCGTCGGTTGCTATTACATGGTTGCACCCTACGCGAGTGCAGGTTTCAATTTGAGTACTTGCTGTGGTACACGTTGCTGCATTGCCCGAAGTCCACACGCCGGTTGGTTCGCTGTGTCCGGTTTTCGGAGCCGGCGTTTCATTGTATATTGTGTGTTCGCAACCTTCACGTTGGCAGGTTTTACTTTCTACTGCCGCAGTTTCGCAAGTGGCGGCTGTTTCGGTTGTCCACGTCTCCGGCATATCGTGTGTTAATGCAGGAATATCTTGTGTAATTTCATGACCGCAATTTTCGCGAATACAAAGTTTAAATTCCAAACCTTTTGTTCCGCATTTTGCTTCTGTTCGCACTGTCCATCCGGCAGGGTAATTGTGCCCCAATTTTTCAACCGGTGCCGTTTTTGTTCCAATCGCTCCGCAAAGCGAGCATTTTTCGGTGTTCACTCCAGCTGCTTCGCAGGTTGGAGCAGTTGTTTCTTCCCATTCATTGAAAATATGAGTACAGCTAACAACAGCTTTTATCTCAATATCGGCTTTGTGCTTGCTGTACAAATCTTCAAGCGCAGGTTTTGTTGTGGCAAGACTGCCGAATTTTGCTTTATCGCCTTCGGTTAGCGACCAGCTCATCAAACCGCAGTAGCCGTTGTTGTAGGCATAATTATAGGCATTAACAATAGTCATAGCTGTTCCGGCTTGCACGTTCGTGTGGTTTGTGCCCGGTCCCCAGCTTTGTGCAGGGAATTCGCCGATAAGAATTGGACGGTCGGCTTTCCACGAAGCAGCAGTGTTATGGAATGGCGATTGTGAAGTTCCCGCATATTCGGGGTAATAGTGCGCCATGTAGAAATCGAGATACGCCAATGGGTCGCCACCGGCAGCATTTTTCAAAATTGCGTCGGAATAATTTTTAATTTTTCCAAATTCATGAATACCGGTTGATGCCATTTTTGTGGTACTGCGGTGCACTTCGGCTGCAATTTTTGCGGTAAAGCGTAACACATTATCAAAGGTAATTTTTTGCGACGACCAACCGCCTTTGTCACTTGTCATGCCTTCGGGTTCGTTGAATACTTCCCAACACATAATTGCCGGATGCGAGCCAACTGCCGCAAGTATTGGTTTTAAGCCTTTTTCAATATAACTGTCCAAATTTGCCGGTACGGTTAAGAATTTATAATTGCGGTCGATATTATAATCGGTATTGTTCGCTTTCCACGTTTCGGTTTGCATCATGTCGAACGAAAACAGGCAGAGCGAAAGTACCACGCCGTGTTTTTCTGCAATATCGAGAGCTTTTTGAATGTTTGGAATTGTTTGTGTTCCAAGACGATTAAAACTACCGTCGGCATTGAGTTTTGGGCAATTTTGCACATCGGTGTGCAACCACCAGCGCATGGCATTTCCACCGGCATCGCGAATACTTTTTACATGCGCCTCGAAAGCCACAACGTCGAGCACTTTATCGCCTACATCGGTTCCAAACGATACCCATGCAAGGTTCATTCCCGAAATAAATACCGGTTGTCCGTTGATTATCAAACGGTTTCCTTCGGCATAATCGCCTTTTTTTGGTTCCGTAGGCGTACGCAGTTGCACATTTTTCAGTTGCACATTTTGCGTTGATTGCCCCACATTAAAAGCCAATTGCGCAGTTTCGTCGGAAGCAAAAGTCATTTCAAATTCATATTCAAATTTAGTCATGGTGGTTGTAAGATTTACTGATTGACTGAAATAGGTGGTGTATTGCCCCGATGACATTTGAAGCATCACGTCGATAGTGCGGGCAGCCGAAGCCGAAGCCTCGAACGAAAGTATGTATTTCGTACCTAAATATAAAGGTATTGGAGCTTGCACAAGTTGAGGTTCCCACGGATTGGAGCCAACAGCTGTAATATTTATGGTAGCCGTGCCGCCGGTTGCTGTTACTGTTGCTCTTGTAGCATCGTTTTGTATAGTCCAATTTGTGGTACCCACGAAAGTTCCGTTTTTAACAAGATTTTCGTCGCCGGTGCTTATTGGTGTAAAATTTGCGGTAACGGTTTTATTTTTATCCATGGTAACGCTCAGAGTTTCAGCATTGCCTGTGTCGTCGCCTGTCCAGCTGGTAAATTGGTAGCCTGCGGCGGGAGTAGCCGTAAGAGTTACTTTTGTGCCGGGCGTATAACTTGTATTATTCGGCAATTTTGTTACTGTACCGCCCGATGCAGGCGAAGCTGCTGTGGTGAGTGTATAATTTCCGGTGGGAATGCTGACAATGGTCAAAATATTCTTATTTATTGTCGCCGAACCGTTGCTATTCCTTCCGGTGCCGGTATAAGATTCCACTTTTAACGCTACTTCGTATAACGGACCGTCCATCTTCATACCCAATTTTTCCCATTCTTCAAAATGCTTGGAAACAGTGATTATACCTTTTGTTCTGTGGCTTGAAGTGCTTTTCGGAACGCTGAAGTACTGCTTGAAATTAACATCTCCATTTCCGGTCAATGCCCATTTTTCGATTCTATCGCACACCCAAAATTCATATACAATGCCGTCAATTGTAGCTTCTCCGTATTTCTTGGCGTTAGTCCCCGACGAAGCCGCATTATAGCTTCCGCGGTCTTGAATGATATAGTATTCTATTTGATTGGAATATTGCCTGTTAGTACCATTTTCATCTTTTGTTGGGCGACTTTCATTTTTAAAAAATGCCCAACCATATACGCCAAGCATTTTTACATTGTCGCCCGACGACCACGTGGCATCGAAGTCAATAGTTATATTGCCGTGTTCTGCGGCACTTTTGCCTGTTGGGTTCGATGGATTAACACCAAATTTTCTGCCGGAACGGAAAAGAATATTTATTGTTCTACTCCATGTAGCTGTAAATGTTCCGCCTTTCGCACCCGCGACGGTGCCGTTATCTCCCGTAAGCGTCATGGAAACGGTACCTATGTCGTTACTACCCTGTGGAGCCTCACCCCAAAGTTCGTAGTCGTAGTCGTTGTATTTCTCTATTTTGTTGGCAGTCCAAGTGGGACCCTGTGCCAGTGCAGTTGCCCACGCGAACACCATAAGCGCTGTTAGGGTAAAAAACTTTTTCATAGTATATATTTAATAAAACATTTAAAAATTAGCTTCAAATTACATTCTTCTCAATTTTTTTCAAAAAAATAAAATTTATGCAAAATCATATAATTGGAAAAAAACAATGCAAGAAACGTAATTTTTCTGTAATAAACAAGAAAAAAATCGTTTTTTCGTTGATTATCAGCTACCGTAAGCTGACTGAGACGCGGCACATTTAACTTCGTTGAGTGCTTCGCCATTCAACTTTGCTCAATGACCACACCACGTCTCTACAAAAATTATATTGTAAAATAGTATATTTTTGCAATTCATAAATTAACCACTAATCACTAACATTGTATGTGGCTCCTCCCCGTAATCTGCTCCGCTTTTTTTCTCGGCATTTACGATATTTTCAAAAAACAATCGCTGTCGCACAATGCCGTATTTCCGGTTATGTTTATTTCGTCAGCTACGGCGCTGTGCGTTATGCTGCCGCTTATATTGCTTTCACAAAATGGCGCAATTGCCAAAACTTCTCTGTTTTTTGTGCCGTTTTCGGGCGGACGGGTGCAAATTCTTATTTTCATAAAAAGCTGCATTGTGCAAACGTCGTGGATTTTTGCATTTTTTGCCATGAAACACTTGCCTATTTCCATAGTTTCGCCCATACGGGCAACTGCTCCCGTATGGACGCTTTTGGGTGCAATTCTACTTTTTGGCGAACGACTTTCACTGTTGCAATGGGCGGCAATAGTGCTTATTTTTTGCTGTTTGTTTGCTTATTCTCGTGTGGGCAAACGTGAAGAAATTCGTTTTGCGCGCAATAAATGGGTGTTTTTCATTTTCGCAGCTACTATTTTTGCAGCCATAAGTGCACTATACGATAAATATTTACTCAACACTTTGGGCATACATCGTATGGAAGTACAAGCATGGTTTTCGGTATACCAATTTATTCTTATCTTAATGCTTACCTGTGTATTTTATCTGCCAATTCGTAAGCATAAATACCCATTTCAATGGCAATGGACAATTCCTTTGATAGGAATTTGTTTGTTATTCGCAGATTTTTTTTACTTTTACGCACTAAGCCTGCCACAGGCTTTGATTGCAATAATTTCTCCTGTTCGTAGAAGTGCTGTTATTGTGTCGTTTGTGGCAGGTGCAGTAATTTTTAAAGAAAAAAACATTGCTCGTAAGGCGGTAATTTTGTTGGGAATATTGTGCGGGATTGCTTTGCTTTATGTGACGAATGGGTTGTAGAGACGTGGTGTGCCGCGTCTCTACAAAACACAATATAGGGAAAACCCTCATAAAACTGTCATAAAATTAATTTGTTAAATATTTATAGTATACAAAAATGAAATCAATACCCTCAATTTGCTTTGTAACACTGTTGCTCACGTGTAATAACGTATTTGCGCAAACACCTGCATTTACCAATGATGAATACAAAAAAGCTGCGTGGATGACCACTCGTATGTATGGCGGGCAACGTTCCGGACACGGACCGAATTGGCTTACCATGAAACACGTGCCGCGTGATGCCGATTGGAATAGTTTGGCAAGCAGCAAAGGTGCAACTAAAAGTGCGTTTACCCAAGGCAAAGATTTTATAAAAGATGCCGACGGAACGCACGACCTTACCGGCGGTTGGTTCGATTGCGGCGACCACGTAAAATTCGGGCAAACCGAATATTACGCTGCCTACACCCTATTGAAAGGCTATGAAGCATTCCCGCATGGGTACGACGATTATTATTCGTATGATTATAAAGGCTACAGCGCGGCAAATGATTATTCGTGGGAAGGCAAAAAAGGCACACCTAACGGCATTCCCGATATTTTGGACGAATTGCGCTATGCCTGCGAATATTTTATAAAATGTGCTCGCAATTCTACCACATTTTATTCGCAAGTGGGCGATGGCAATGCCGACCACTTGAATTGGGTAACATCGGTAGTTATGGCAACCATGCCCAGAAATCAAGGTGGCGAAAAAGAAGGCTCTCGCACTATTGTGAAAAATCCGGCAGATGCGGCAATGCCTGCGCATTGTGCAGCAACATTGGCACTTATGAGCCGTATGTATAAAAAGTTCGACCCCGATTTTGCCGCTCTTTGCTTAACTCACGCAAAATTTGCTTACGATTATGCCAAAGCAAATAAAGGGAAAGCAGTAGCAGCAGGTTCTTTTTACCCCGCAAATGGAAGCCCTGCGGCTGCGTATGCTTCCATGTGTGCCGAAATGTATTGGGCTACCGGTACTGAAAGTTACAAAACCGAAGCGCTTGCCGAAGCTGCAAATATTACCAACCACAATTATGTTTATTGTTATAACAACACTCAAGATATGGCGGCATACAATTTGGCTCGATTGGGCAATGCCGCTATGCTTACCCGGTTTAATGATTTTGTTGCCCTGTATAAAGGCAATTGCGATGCCAACGGTTTGTGCAAATCGGGCGATGGAACATGGGGACCTTTACGCTACAATGCCAACACTGCTTTTATAGTTGCTTTGCACGAAGCGTACAACAAAAAAACAACTATCGACAAATTTATTACCGACCAGATAGATTACATAATGGGGAAAAATGCCAAAAATTTCTCGTTTATCGTAGGAATGGCTCCGGCGGGAAAAACTGCGGCTGAACACCCACACCATAGAAATGTGTATTTGATTGACGACATTATGGCTAATCAGGCAACTATGGTAATCCCCACCAAAAATAAACAACATGGATATTTAATTGGCGGCACTCGTAATGCCGGTTCGTTTACCGAAAGTGCAACAAACTACCAAACTTCGGAAGGCGGTATTGACTACAATGCAGGTTTGGTGGGTGCGCTTGCCTATATAGTTTCTCGCAGAGTAGCTGTTGATACCACTAAATTCGGACACCCAACGCCCGAACTCGGCGAGCCGAAAAGTTTGTGCGGAACAGGTTCGGTTACGCTTACCGCAAAGATTTCGGGTAGTTTAGCCCCCGGCGAACAAGTTACCTACCGGTGGTATAAAGGCACAACGTTACTGAGTGCCGAAAATGGCAAAACAAGCATTACCGTTACCGCTGCCGACACCTACCATTGCGAATTGGCGGAAACAAAAGGTGCATGGACTACCCGCGCTTCGGTAATAGTTTCAGCAACGTTGCCCGATGTTAGTTTGGGCGCCGATGTGGCGTTATGTACCGAAACATCGAAAACGCTCAATGCAGGCGTAAGCGGTACGGGCATTACCTACACGTGGAAAAAAGATAACGTTACAATAGCAGGCGCTACCGCGCAAACGTACACTGCATACACCGCCGGCACCTATTCGGTAACAGTTGCCGCCACAGGCTGCACGGCTAAAACAGGAAGCATAAAAATTACATCGCAACTACCGCAAGTGCAGCACGATACTGTTTGTAAATCGGGTAATACGGCAAATTTAAAAGTATTGAGCACAGGCACTTTCGATTGGTTCGATGTGGCTACCGGAGGTACAAAAGTTGCGAGTGGAGCAACGTATAGCCCCGTAATTACCGCAAACAAAACGTTTTATGTGCAAGATGCTTCGGCGGTAAATGGTAGTGTTGGTCCAAAAACAGCGGTATCAGCCACAAACACAAATTGGGGAATAAATGCTCAATTGCAATTAGCATTTACTATAACTTCATCGTTTTCAATTACTTCCATGAAAACAATGATAAATAGTGTGTATGGCGCCACTCCTAACGGAACTGTTACGGTAGAAATTTTAGACGGAAACGGCAATTCTTTTACTCCTAAAAAAGAATTTACTTCAAATCCTACAAATGTTACAGCTACCGGTTTAACAACTTTTACATTTACCAATTTTAATATTGATAAAGCATGGGGTACAAATTTGCGTATGCGCTTATCGGCGAAAAATTTTAATGGCGATTGCGGTTTCAACGAAAGTGGAGCTACCTATCCGTACAATTCCACTCCTGCCGGTGTTGTAACTATTACCGGTTCTTATGGTTCAAATGCTAATGCCTATATGTATTTCTACGACTGGGTTATTCAAGCAGGTTCGTCATGTGCCCGCACGCCGGTATTGGCTGTGATAGACGCAACAGCCCCCAAATGTGCTGTTGATAATCAAGCGCCGACAAAACCGGGCGCACTTGCATTTAGCAGCATTGAAGAAACCAAATTTACCGTAACATGGACAGCTTCAACCGACAACGTTGGCGTTACGGGTTACGAAGTTTCGATTGACGGTAAGGTGTACAAAACTGTTACAACAACAAGCATTACGGTAGATAATTTAGTTGGCAACACAACATATTCGGTAAGCGTTGTTGCCCTTGATGCCGCAGGAAATAAATCAACAGCAAGCACCGGAAGTCAAAAAACATTGTTTGTAGATAGAGACGCACCGACAAAACCGGGCACACTTACATTTAGCAGCGTGGAAGAAACCAAATTTACCGTAGCATGGGCAGCTTCGACCGACAATGTTGCCGTTACANGTTACGAGGTTTCGATTGACGGTAAGGTGTACAAAACCGTTACAACAACAAGCATTACGGTAGATAATTTAGTTGGTAATACAACATATTCGGTAAGCGTTGTTGCCCTTGATGCCGCAGGAAATAAATCAACAGCAAGCACCGGAAGTCAAAAAACATTGTGCAAACACAATTATCAAGCTGTGGTAACTGCACCAACCTGCACTGTTGATGGATTTACAACCTACACCTGTTCAATATGCAAAGACAGCTATACCGGCGATAAAGTTCCGGCAGCGCATACATTTACCGCTTGGCAAACAACCAAAGAACCGACTTGCGAAGCAACCGGAGTAAGAACCGAAAAATGTTCGATTTGCGGAGCGCTTGGAACAAAAACAGAGACAATTGCAAAATTAACCGAACACGTATGGGGCGCATGGAGCACATGGAGCGTAGTAACAGCTGCAAAATGCGAAGAAAATGGCAGCGAAAAACGCACACGAAGCTGTACACTCAATGCCGCCGTAATTGATACCGAAACTCGCGATATTCCCGCCATAGGACACACCACACCAACCGGCGTGTGGACTTCGGGCAATGCCGCAACCTGCACCGCTGCAAGCACCCGTGTTGAAATTTGCGCACGCACAGGTTGCACCAAAATTATTGCAAGCGAAAATAAACCTGCATTGGGGCACGATTTTGTAAATTACCAATCCGACGGAAATGCAACCTGCAAGGCAGACGGCACCGAAACAGCAACCTGTTCGCGTTGCAGCGTAACCGATACCCGCACAAAAGTTGGTTCACAATTGACGCACATTTTTGTATGGACAGTAACCACAACTCCCACCTGCGATGCAGGCGGCGAAGAAACACAAATTTGTTCACTTTGTATGGAAAAAGGCGCAACTCGCTCAATTGGTAAAATAACAGAAGGTTGTGAGTGTAAGCACGTTTTCGGTAATTGGTCTGTAAAAACACCTGCAACCTGCACCGAACTTGGCGAAGAAACACGCACTTGCTCGCTTTGCGGCGAAATTGACACACGCTCAATTCCTAAAAAAGAACACATTTTTGAATGGAAAATAACCACCGCAGCAAGCTGTGAAAACGCAGGCGTAGAAAGTGAAGTGTGCACATTGTGCGGCGCGGTTAACAGTACTAAACCAATTGCACAATTGGGACACGATTTTAAAAATTATACTTCAAACAACAATGCAACCTGCAAGGCAGACGGTACAGAAACGGGCACTTGTTTGCGTTGCGGCAAAACCGATACCCGCACCAAAGTTGGTTCACAATTGACACATATTTTTGTATGGACAGTAACCACAGCTCCTACCTGCGATGCCAATGGCGAAGAAACGCAAATTTGTTCACGTTGTACGGAAGAAGGTGAAGTCCGCTCAATTGATAAAAAAACAGAAAACTGTGACTGTAAACACAATTACCAAGCCGTAGTAACTGCGCCAACCTGCACTGCCGACGGTTTTACAACCTACACCTGTTCAATCTGCGGCGACAGCTATACCGGTAATAAAATTTCGGCAATAGGACACAGCGAACCAACCGGCAAGTGGACTTCGGGCAAAGCGGCAACCTGTACCACTGCAAGCACCCGTGCTGAAATTTGCGCTCACGAAGGGTGCGACCATGTAATAGCAACTGACGGTGAAAATGCTTTGGGACACAAATTTGAAAATTACACTTCAAACGATGATGCAACCTGCAAAGAAGACGGAACAGAAACAGGAACTTGTTCGCTTTGCGGCGAAAAAGATACTCGCACCAAAACAGGTTCAAAATTGGAACACATTTTTGTATGGACAGAAATCGTAGAACCCACCTGCGATACCGAAGGTAAAAAAACACAAATTTGTTCACTGTGTAAAGAAGAAGGCGAAACCCAGTCAATCGATAAAAAAACAGAAGGCTGTGATTGCAAGCACAATTATCAAGTCGCAGTAACTGTGCCAACGTGCATCGAAAAAGGTTATACAACTTATACTTGTACTCTTTGCGGAACTTCGTATATTGACGATGAAGTTGAAGAATTAGGACACTCGTACCCCGAAACGTGGACGGTACGCACCACCGCAACTTGCGAAAGCAAAGGTTTGGAATTTAAACTTTGTACACATGAAAATTGCACGCACGAAATTACCCAAGAAATTCCGGCAACCAGCGAACATACATTTGTGTGGAAAATTGACCCAACTAATCCAAATCAAGAAATAGAAGTATGTGCCGATTGCAACGCTCCTTCGGGCGCACCGGCTCGACCAATTACATTTACTCAAGCAATAGAACTCGCAGCAGGCTGGAATTTAATCTCAATTTACGTAGTGCCCGAAAATGCTGCGATAGAAGAAATTTTTGCTGCAATAATGACAAATATTGATATTATCAAAAACGCCGACGGATTTTACAAACCCGGCACACCTGCGCCATTACAAAGTTTGACAGAAATGCAGGCAGGCTATGGGTATTTAGTGAAGGCAAAAACCGCTACAACGTTAAAAGTCGAAGGGAAAATTGCCGAAAACGTTTCTATTCCATTGAAACAAGGTTGGAATATGATAGGTTACCCATTTGCACAATCGCAATCAACTACCGATGTGCTTTCGCCAATATGGAACAACACCGAACAAATCAAAAATTTCGACGGATTTTTGAATAAAACTTCGGGTAATTTGAATACCATGCAAGCGGGTAAAGGGTATTATATATTTGTTACAAGTGATGGAGTTATTAATTATTAGTGGTTAGTGGTTTACGGTTAGTGATTATACAATACTAACCGCTAATCACTAACAACTAACCACTAAAAAATGGAAATAGCACTCTTGACACTCGGCATAGCCGCCGGTATTTTAGCCGGATTATTCGGCATAGGCGGCGGTATAGTTATGGTGCCGGTATTGGTAGCATTTTTCGGTATGGAATTGCTTGATGCCAATGCTATTTCGCTCACGGCAATGTTGCTTCCGGTGGGGGTTATGGGTGTTATAACTTACTACAAAGCTGGACTTATTAATGTAAAACATTCGCTCATTATTGCCATAGGTTTATTGTGCGGCTCGTTCGTTGGCGGCGAAATTGCCGTAAATATTAATGAAAGTTTATTGGCAAAATTGTATGCCGCATATTTATTGTATGCCGCCACAACATATTTGCTTGCAAAAACACCAAAAACGGCAACGCGTAACGACAATGAAATTTCGTACAGCGACAAAGAATTTCCCGTATGGGCGTTTATTGCACTCGGACTTGTAGCCGGCGTTACCGCCGGAATGTTTGGCAAAGGCGGCGGACTTATTATAGTTCCGTTGTTGGTTAGTATTTTTAAATACAATCCCAAAGCGGCAACGGCAACTTCGCTCGCAGCGCTGCAATTGCCCGTAGGTTTGCCAAGCGTTATTATTTATGCCGAAAAAGGGCATGGAAATCTTTTGTTTGCCGCCATTGTAGCCGCCGGAATTGTTGGCGGAACGTTTTTGGGAAGCAAATTTGCTCTGAAATTACCGGCAAAATTATTCAAACGAATTTATGCTGTATTTCTTTGTGCGGTGGGGGTTTATATGGTGGTTAAATATATTTAATCATTTTTCTCTTGCACAATAAAAATATTGTTCTATTTTTGCCGTCAAGAATTTGGTGCATAGTTACGCGCATCGTGTAATTACGTGAAAAGGGAATTCGGTTAAAATCCGAAACTGTTTCCGCAGCTGTAAACTCACTTCGAGTTGGCAAGTTAACAAGTTTGAAAGTTAACAAGTTGACAAGGAGTTACGAAACAATCGCTTTTGCCACTGAAATTAATTTTCGGGAAGGCGTTTCGTTAAAAGAGTAAGTCAGAAGACCTGCCAAATGAGTATTAATGTATAAAACGAGCGGGAAAATCGTTTTGTAACAAAAAAAGTATGAAAAAACGTATTTTTATTACCTTTTGCTGTGTTTTCGTTGTGTTGTGTAGCTCTGTTGCGCAAGATACCGTCCACACTTTGAATAAAGTGCAGGTTGTGGGCAGACGTTCCGATGCGTTTGAAAGCGGCATGAAAAAGCAAATTATTAGCGATGAAAATTCTGCGAAATCTACGTCAATATCGTTGAGTGAATTGTTGTTGCAAAGTTCTCCACTACTTGTAAAAAGTTCGGGAGCAGGCTCCACAAGCAGTATTTCGCTGCGAGGTGCAGGGGCAAGCCGTTCGCAAATTTCGTGGGAAGGCTTTCCTATCAATTCGCTCACGGCAGGTGTAAACGATATTTCGCTTGTGCCGGCGCAGGGTTTCAATTACATTGCCATAAATCACGGTGCGGCAGCTACGCAATTTGGCAGTGGCTCGTTTGGCGGAGCTATTGAATTGCAAAATCGTCCGCAATGGGATAATCGTTTTATGGCACAGGCAAGTGCAGGCATTGGCAGTTTTGAAACTTACAAAACGCAAGCCGGTGTTGCTTTGGGCAATGAACGGGTGCAATACAATTCATCGTTTTTTTACAATCAAGCGGCAAATAATTTTACGTATTTCGATACCATAGCGCAAAAAGAATGTGAACGCAAAAACGCTGATTTCTACGGTTATGGCACAATTCACAATATTCATGTGCGCCCCACGAAAAAAACTACGTTGCACGGCTCACTGTGGTATCAAGTAAAAGATATGAATTTGCCTGCAATCGCGGGCAACAATTCCAACTATGCCGAAAATCAGGTAGATTCGAGTTTAAAAGCAATGGTGCATTTCCGTTCGTATTTCAACAAAAGCGTGCTTTCGGTGCGAGCGGCTTACGTTTACGATTATTTGCGTTACACAAAAAAAGTTGCGCCGCAGGCTGAAAAATATATGACTTACAGCGTGATAGAAGCGAACCGGTTTTTGCAATCGGCTCAATTCCGGCATTTTACCACCGATGAATTGACGCTTGATGCTGAACTGCAAAGTAATTACAGCAAAGCTGAAGTGTTGAGTTACTACGCGCCGAAATCGGAATATTCGTTGGCAGGAATTGTGTCGGCGCAGTACACAAAAAGGAATTTTCAAGGTGCCGCCTCGCTACGCAAAGAATATAACACGCAATACGAAATTCCGTTTATTTTCAACATTGGAGCGCAGCAAAAAATGTGGGACAATAAACTTTTGCTGCGTGCAAATTTCGGCAGCAAATACCGCACGCCCACGTTCAACGATTTGTATTGGGAAGGCTGGGGCAATCCCGATTTAAAACCCGAGCACGGTTACAGTGTAGAAGGCGGTGTGGTGGTAGATTGGCTCAAAACCAATAAAAATGTGCTTTCGAGCGACGTTACCGCATTTTTTTCGTCAATCAACAATATGATTATGTGGGTTCCGGTGGGTGCGGTGTGGAATCCGCTCAATATTGCGCAAGCGCAGTTGCGTGGCGTGGAATTACAAGTAAATTATATTCGCAAATGGACTTCGTGGGAATGGAACAATCGCGCAAGTTGCAATTACAATTTTTCGATTATTTCAAAAATCAACGATGGCGACGATTCGCAAATGCTCAATCATGCGCTGTATTATGTGCCGAAAATCAGTTTAAATTATTCGCCAAGCCTATCGTACAAACGATTTGAAACCGGAGCAATGCTCAATATGCAAAGTGCCCGTTATTTCGTCCTTACACAACAATTAGCTGCTTTTGTGCTTTTCGATGCTTTTGCGGCATACACTCATTCATGGGAAAAAATAAACCTTACAAGCAGTGTTTTGTGCAAAAATATTGGCAATACAGCCTACGAACTTACCCGTTCGTTCCCCATGCCCGGCAGGTATTGGGAATTTAATTTGAAATTTACTTTTAACAATTAATAATTAACAATTAAATTTTTATCATTATGAAACAAATTCGTTTTTCATTTTTCGTTGCATTATGCAGCATTTTAAGTTTTTCAGCTTGTAATAACAATGACGACCCAAAATCAAAGGGAGCGTATAGTAATGGGCATTTTGTCGTGTGCGAAGGAATTTTTGGCACCAACACTGGCGAAATTTCGTTTATTGACAATGACGGAAAAGTAACTGAAACAGTATTTAAAAACGTAAACAATCGCCCGCTTGGCGATGTACTACAATCACTTACTGTGGTTGATAGCTTGGCGTTTATAGTAGTAAACGGTTCACAAAAAGTAGAAGTAGTGAATGCCGGAACGTTTGTAAGCAAAAAAACTCTTGCCGACGACCGTTTTACCTTTCCTCGCTATGTGGCGAAACTTAATGACAATCAAGTTCTTTTGACCAACGGTACAAGCTATGGCGATGATGCGGTGTTTGTAATCAATTCAAAAACATTTGAAATTGAGAAAACTATTGCCACCGGTGCCGGACCAAATCAAATGATAATACACAACAACAAAATTTTTGTGGCAAATGCAGGAGGTTACACCAACGATAGCACTATTACCGTGATTAACGCACAAACTTTAGCGGTTGAAAAAACAATTACCGTAGGCGATATGCCAATGAGTATGAGTTTAGATAAAGACGGCAACATTCTTGTGCTATGCAAAGGTTTGACTGTCTATGATGAAAATTGGAATGCTACTCCGGTAAGCAATTCAAAAATTGTAAAACTCAATACTTCAACACTTGCGGCACAAGATGTATATACGTATGACCGTCAAATTCTAAATTTCTCATCGAATTTGGTAGCTTATGCCAACGGCAAACTCTATATATTGGACGATGATGGCGTATATACATTCGCATCAAATTCTACAACGCCGCAAAAAATTGTTGCCGGCGGATTTTACGGCATAAGTATTATTGGCAGCGATATGTGGCTCTGCAATGGTAATCCTACCAATCCTCATGTGGTAAAATATTCGTTAGACGGCGCAAAAATTACCGAATATAAAACAGCTCCATTCCCCAATGCGGTGGTTGTGAGCAAATAAGGCTACCCCTAAATCCCCTAAAGGGGACTTTGGAACTGCAAAAAACTCGTTATTTAGGTCTTTCCACCGCTCTAAAAGCCCCCTTTAGGGGGTTGGGGGTAAAATATAACAACCAATCTTTCCTTATAACACCAACACCGGAAGCCGCCGTTTTCATATAAGAAAGCGGTGGCTTTTTTATGTAGGTACTATCGCAGGTAACCATTTAAATAATATATTTGCATAAATCTTTCTAACTTATTCCCTATTTCCTAACCCCTATTCCCTAATACCTATTCCCTAACCCCTAATACCTAACTCCTAATATGCAACGAATAGCCGATTTGCGCAAAACGCTCCACGAACACAATTACAATTATTACGTAAAACACGATCCTACAATTTCCGATTTTGAATTTGACAAACTTCTTGCCGAATTACAACAATTGGAACAGGCGCACCCCGAATGTGCCGACCCAAATTCGCCCACGCAACGAGTGGGCAGTGATATTGACGAGCAATTTGTGCACGAAAATCATTCCTACCCAATGCTTTCGCTGGCAAACAGTTATTCCTTCGATGATTTGCAGGAATTTGACATTCGAGTGAAAAAAGGTTTGGGCGTAGAACAGGTTGTGTATACCTGCGAACTAAAATACGACGGAGTAGCAATTTCGCTGCAATACAAAAATGGTGCGCTCACCCGTGCGCTCACTCGCGGCGACGGCGTGCAGGGTGATAATATTACCGCCAACGCTCGCACCATTCGCAGTATTCCCACGCAATTACAGGGAAATTTCCCCGAAGAATTCGAAATTCGTGGCGAAGTATGTATGCCCCGTGCAAAATTCGAGGCGTTCAATGCAGTGCGTGCCGTAGCGGGCGAACAGCCTTTTGCCAACCCTCGCAATGCGACTGCCGGCTCATTGAAATTGCAAAATTCTTCACAAGTGGCAAAACGTCCGCTCGAAGCATTTATGTACTATATTCCGGCTTTTCAACCGAGCGATTCGCATTTTGAAAACCTTGAAATTGCTCGTTCATGGGGTTTCAATGTTCCGGCGGTGGCACAAAAATGCACATCACTTGACGAAATTTTTGCCTACATTCAGTTGTGGGACAAAAAACGACACAACTTACCCTTTGATATTGACGGCATTGTGATAAAAGTCGATAGCATTAATTTACAACAGGAACTTGGTTTTACGGCAAAAATTCCCCGTTGGGCAATTGCCTATAAATTCAAAGCCGAAGAAGCGCGCACTCGTTTGTTGAGTATTGATTATCAGGTGGGAAGAACGGGAGCAATTACGCCGGTGGCAAATTTAGAGCCGGTGCAATTAGCCGGAACGGTAGTCAAACGCGCATCGCTCTACAATTCCGACCAAATTGCACAACTCGATTTACATATAGACGATTACGTATTTATAGAAAAAGGCGGTGAAATTATACCAAAAGTAACTCGTGCCGACGTGCAAACCCGTTCGCTTTTTGCCCATAAAGTAGAATTTATAACGCACTGCCCCGAATGTGGCACACAGCTTGTGCGAACAGAGGGCGAAGCACTTTTTTATTGCCCAAATTCCGAAAACTGCGCTCCGCAAATCAAAGGAAAAATCGAGCATTTTGTGGGTCGCAAAGCAATGAATATCGGTTTGGCAGAAGCTACAATTGACCAATTATTTAAGGCAAATTTGATTCACAATTTTGCCGATTTATATACGCTCACGTATGAAAATTTGATACAATTAGAGCGTTTTGCCGAAAAATCGGCACGAAATTTATTGCAAAGTATTGCCGATTCAAAACAAGTACCGTTCGCAAAAGTGCTGTTTGCCATTGGCATACGCCATGTGGGCGAAACAATTGCAAAAACGATTGTTAAAAAATACCCATCAATTGACGCAATTTCGGCAGCCTCAATTATGGATTTGGAAGCAATTCCCGAAGTGGGAACAAAAATAGCCGAAAGCATAAAGCAGTACACAAAAAATCCTGCAAATCAAGCAATTATAGAACAATTACGTGCACACGGCGTGCAATTAGAAGTTTCCGAAAACGAACAAACAAATGCCGAACCACTTTCGCAAACCTTAGCAGGGAAATCAATCGTGGTATCGGGCGTATTTCAAAGCAAAAGCCGTGATGAAATGAAAGCATTAATAGAAGTGCACGGCGGAAAAAATGCGTCGGGCGTTTCAAAAAACACCAGTTTTGTGCTTGCCGGTGAAGGCATTGGACCAAGTAAATTAGAGAAAGCGCAGCAATTGGGTATTCCTATTGTGGGCGAAGAAGAGTTTTTGAATAGCCTCATAATGTAAGTAGTTAGTAAAATTTAATGATATATTTTCTGGATTAACTTCGTTGAGGGCTTCGCCGTTGCTTCACTTCGTTCGCAATGACGCTCTTTCGAGGGTTAGTGCAAATTAACAAAAGAGCGTCATTGCGAGGTGGTTGCTGAGCGCAGTCGAAGTAAACGAAGCAATCCATTTTTTCTAAAATATAACAATAATAATTTTTCATTCAATGTCGTTTAGTTAAGTAATTTTTCAATCTTCATGTCTTCATGTCTTCGTGTCTTCGTGTTCATTTTTTGCGCGCAAGCGCGTTTTTTTTAGAGTAAACACGAAGACAGAAAGACACGAAGAATGTTTTCTTAACTAAACAACATTAAATTTGAATTGTAAAATAATTCCAAAAAATTTGTTGGCATTTGGCTATAAAAAAATATCTTTGTGAAAATTTTCAAAAAGACATATTATAAAGATATAAATTTATGACAAAAGTACTTGTAGCCACCGAAAAACCATTTGCCCAAGAGGCGGTTGACGGAATTAAACAAATAGTGGAAAAAGCGGGATTTACCTGCATGTTGTTGGAATCGTACACAAGCAAACAACAATTGCTTGATGCCGTAGCCGATGTTGATGCAATAATTATTCGCAGCGATATTATTGATAAAGAAGTGGTTGATGCCGCAAAAAACCTTAAAATTGTAGTTCGTGCCGGAGCCGGTTACGATAATATTGATTTAGATGCCTGCACGGCAAAAGGTGTTGTGGCAATGAATACACCGGGGCAAAATGCTAATGCCGTTGCCGAATTGGTGTTTGGTATGATGATTTTCTTTGTTCGCATTTCGTTCAGCGGAAAATCGGGAACAGAATTGCGCGGCAAAACATTTGGTATTCACGCATTTGGCAATATCGGACGCATTGTTGCAAAAATTGCGCAGGGTTTTGGTATGAAAGTGTATGCCTTCGACCCATTTGTAAGCCACGATGTGATTGAAAAAGAAGGCGTTACTTCACTTTCAACAATTGAAGAATTGTACAAAACCTGTCAATATGTATCGTTGCATATTCCGGCAACCGAAAAAACTATAAAATCTATCAATTACAATTTACTTTCGATGATGCCGAAAGATGCCGTGCTTGTAAATACCGCTCGTAAAGAGGTTATCAACGAGGACGATATGCTCAAATTAATGACCGAACGCAAAGATTTTTCATATATTGCCGATGTACGCCCTTCAAAAGGCGCAGAATTTGAAGAAAAATTTGCCAAACGGGTATTATTTACCGCCCAAAAATCGGGTGCACAAACCGAAGAGGCTAATATTAATGCAGGTTTGGCGGCAGCTAATCAAATTGTTGGTTTCATCAGCAAAGGCGACAGAACTTTTCAACTAAACAAATAAACAAATGTGGCTTCGAGAGCCTCAGCCACCGGCTGCGACCAAAACTTCGGGGTTACCGGTGGCTGAGGCTCTCGAAGCCACATTAATACCCAAAATCGTACAATC
>WQTX01000062.1 GCA_009786075.1 Bacteroidota bacterium
CGTCTTTTGATTTGAGGAGACGCGGCACGCCACGTCTCTACAACAACACATTACGGTTTTTCGCATACTTCGGTCAATACACCAAAGGTTGATTTTGGGTGCAAAAATGCAATATTTAAACCTTCGGCTCCTTTGCGTGGGGCTTTGTCTATCAACTGAACGCCTGCTGCTGCGGCATCGTCAAGTGCTTGTTGCACGCTTTCTACCGCGTAGGCAATATGATGAATACCTTGTCCTTTTTTCTCAATAAATTTTGCAATTGTGCCTTCGGGACTTGTTGATTCCAACAATTCAATTTTGGTTTGACCAACCATAAAAAAAGCCGTGCGCACTTTTTGGTCTGTTACTTCTTCAATGTTATAACATTTCAAACCAAGAACTTCCTCATAATATTTGATTTGTTCGTCTAAATTTTCTACTGCAATACCAATGTGCTCAATGTGTGTAGGTTTCATATTTTATATATTATAATTGTATATTTTTTTAAAAATTGCCCAAATATATACATTTCTCGTTGATAAAAAATAATTAAAAAGTTTTTTTATCAACGGTAGTTTCAACAATTAACATCTATTTCCTTGTTAACTTGTTTCCTAAAATCCTAAGATTCTTCTATCTCAGTAGTTTCGAACCGTGCAAGGCGTTGTTGCACCGAAGGTCCTCGTTTGGGAGTGTAATTGATTTTACCGTTGCTGTCGAAAAACCGCTGCACATGTTCGGCACCAAGCATAGATGCGTGCAAAATACCGGCTTTGGTTATGCGCACTCCATTCACGGTAGTGCCCACATATTCGTTTACACAATCTTTAAGAAGCACCTTTTCCATACGTTTCATATACCATATTATAAAACGTTCTTGCTCGTGGGTGTCGAACAGTTCAATGTCGAAATAATAACTGGCTCGCCGCCCTTCTTCTTTTACGGCTACAATACTGTTGAAAATAGAATCAACCCGTTCTTCGGAGTAGCCAAATTCGAGCAACGCACTGCGGCTTGCCTGATATTTTCCTACGGTGTGTGTTGCGTTTGCCACATCGTACTGCCCGCGCGATTCCATGTGCGCAATCCGTTCGTACAATCCTTTTTTTGAAATATACATTTGGGGTACATTTTCAATTTCATCGGGCGAGTAGAGGGTGGTAAAGCTGTCTTTTTCTGAGTTGAAAGAGAGGTCGTTTGTTACACAATTTGGTAATCCAAGAGAAAGTGCGGCAACAAACAAAAATTTTGCATACTGTTGTATTTTTTGCATCTTTTTGAATTTCAGATAGATTGACGAGCAACGGAACGATTGGAATTCTATTACAATACTATCTTGTTTGCGGGGGCAAAGGTACGGGTAAATTTTTCTAAGTTCCAAATTTTTTAGCAAATTTTTTCGTTATCTTTGTAGCAAATATTTTTTTCAATGAAACGAACCTTTTTAACAACACTTTTTTTGTTGCTCTTTTTTTCGACATTTTTGTCCGCAAAAATTTGGATAAACGAGTTGATGCAGAGCAATATAGACCTTGTGCGGGACGATTTGCAGGAATTTCCCGACAGTTGGATTGAATTGTACAATGATTCCGATGAGGCGGTAGATATTCGAAATTGGACTATTTCAGATGATGCCGATTATCGAAAAGGTTGGAAAATCAGCGGTTCGGTTATCATTCCCCCCAAATCCTATCTGCTGATTTATGCCGATAAAGCCTCCAAAGGTTTACACGCCCATTTTCGTTTAGATAGCGGAAACGGCGGGGCGGTCTATCTGTTCAACGCGAGCGGACAACTAATCGATGCGGCAGAAAATATTCCGAAACAACCTGCACCCAACATTGCATTGGGAAGAGTCGGCGACGGTAATGCTTCGTGGGCATATTTTGTTACGGCAACGCCCGGAGCGGAAAATACCGGAAAAACTTCAAATACGCTTTTGCCTCCTCCGGTTTTTAGCCAAAAAGGCGGTATTTTCAAGAACAGTGTGAATGTACATTTATCGTTGCCTGCAAATGTGCCGAATGATGTTGCTGTATCAAACATTCATTATACGTTAGATAATTCCGAGCCAACCATAAATTCTCCCGCCTACACCGGGGAATTGAATATTTCCAAAACAACCGTTGTGCGGGCAAAATTGATTCACCCCGATTATTTGACCGGCAGGTCGCAAGTGCACACGTATATTATTTCGGAAAAAGATTTTTCGTTGCCGGTGATTTCCATTAGTACGGATTCTACTTATTTATGGGACGAGGAGTTTGGTATTTATTGCCGCGGCAACGGCAAATATGGTTTAGATGGCTTAGGCATGGATACCATAAAGGTAAATTGGAACAATAATTGGCGCCGACCGGTCAATTTCGAGTATTTCCCGATGGAAGGCAATTCGAGTGCGCTGAATCAATTGTGTGAAATGCGAATTGCCGGCGGGTGGTCGCGCATGAGTCCGCAAAAATCGTTTATCGTCTATGGAAATAAACGCTTCGGGGTCAAAAGGTTCGAATATGATTTATTCGAGGATAAACCCAATCAGGAAATCAAATCGTTTATGATTCGCAATTCGGGCAGTGACTTTTGGTACACACATTTTCGCGATGCCGCAATTCAATTGTTTTTCGGCGGTAAAATCGATATTGATTATCAAGCCTATCAACCGGCAATATTGTATTTGAACGGAAACTATTGGGGTATTCAAAACCTGCGCGAACGGTCGACCGAAGATTTTGTTTTAGCTAACTATGCAACCGAAGATGTCGATGTAATTAAAAGTTGGTGGGATTTAAAAGCCGGAGACCGCACTGCTTTTAACCAACTAAGGAACGAGGTGCAAAAACCCCCTTCACAAAGAAATAATCAGTGGATTATGAACCAAATTGATGTAGATGAATTTGTCAATTACATGATTTTGCAATTGTACGTTGCCAATACCGATTTTCTGAGTGATTATAATAATAATACGGTTATGTGGCGGCATCGCCGTTCCGGTAGTAAATGGCGATTTATATTGAAAGACCTTGATTTTGGATTGGGTATTTGGCAAATGAATGGGGTAACATACAATGCGTTTGATTTTCAATACAACAACGACACATGGCGATTGTTTCAAGCACTGCTTACGCAAGATGATTTTAAGAAAAAATTCTATGGACGTTTTGCCGTTTACATGGGCGATTTACTGCATTATAAATCAACTTCACACATAATTGACAGCATTAAAACGCTGATAGAGCCTGCCATGCCCGACCATTTAGCCCTTTGGCGCGAAGAGCCTCATGCAAACTATGGCAAAGACAAACTATGGTGGCGCGATATGAATTCATGGCGATGGGAAGTTTCGCACATGAAAAATTGGTGTAACAATCGTAATGTGGAAGTTTACAAACATTTGCGCAATTATTTCAAATTGGGAACAATTATGCAATTAACGTATGAAACGGCAAATGATTTAGCAGGAAATCCCACTGCGTTCATCAATGGTGTGCGCATGCGCAGTTCGGGATTACAAGCGTCGTATTTTCAAGGGGCAGAAATTGAATTGCATTACGACGGGAACGCTCCGCTGTATGGTTGGGAAATTACGAAAACCGTTGATGGAATAGCGACAGTTGAAACCTACTTTCGACAAGATGTATCATATCAAATTGCTGCCGGATGCACTTACGTGAAAATTAAACTTGTAGATAATCCCAATTCGCTCGCAAGTGCGGAATTATCGGAAATCACTGTTTCGGTTTTCGATGGTCAATTACGAATTTCAAATGTACAGCCTCCTTCCGTTATTTCAGTGTATGATATGAGCGGAAAGCTGGTTACGCAAACAACCTCAACCAACCGTTCGGTAATTATTCCTTTGCGGCAAAAGGGGGTATTTATTGTGAGCGTATACAGTGAGGGGCAACGGTTTGTGCAAAAAGTGGTAAATTAGTTATAGTTTCCGTCAATAAAATGATTTATGATTATCCGTGTTTTTACCTAAACCTGATTTTCACCTAATTTCTTTACAAAACAACCTAAGTAACAGAGAAATTTCTCTCAAAAGCAACCTGATTACCTAATTCAATCAGGTAATTAGGTTGTGTTATGTGGTACATTTGGTTACTTAGGTTTTTTGTTTGAAAATCAGGTATAAATTAGGTACTATTGCGTTTTTTCTTGCAACCAAACCCACAAAAAACAAGTCTTGTGTGTAGTTTATAAACAAAAATTACTATTTTTGCAAAACTGGGGAATCTTTAATTTTTGAAAGATTATAGTTCGCTTATAAAAATGAATTTTACTCGTTACATTTACATATTGTTTGCTGTGTTCTTGTGGAACACAGCTACTGCACAGGTACCTGTGCACATCAATTCCGGTAACCCCAAATACCCATTTCCGCAGTTTTTGGAATATACTTACAAAAACAGTCATCGTCTTGGAAACCTCGGAACGAAAAATGCCGAAGGAGTAGTTCATGCCGAAATGGAGCAGGACATAATAGATGCCTATAAAATTCACGCCAACGAATTTGCCTACACCGGCGAAAGTTGGGCAGGAATAAAATATATTTGGACTCCCTATAAAGCGGCTTACGACTGTACCGAAGGTGATGGGTATGCCTTGCTTGCCGCCGCTTATATGGCTGACCAAGTTACGTTCAACGGCTACTGGATGTGTACGCACGACAAACGGAGGTCGAAAACAAAACGCTATAGGGATTGTTCGGACAATGCTCCGGGTTATGCGTACGGACCTTATGCGTTGAGCGATAACGGCACAGGCGGGAATACCGCAGCCGACGGCGATGTGGACGTTGCCCTCGCTCTCTACGTTGCCTATATGCAATGGGGCGAATTTATGCGCAACGAAGCCGGAGCCATTGTGAACGATGCCTGCGGAAATCCGATTTCGTACTATAAAGAAATGATTGAGGTTATTCGTGGTTTGGTTGCCCGCAGCACACGGTTTCCTACGGAAAATCCTCGCCGTCACAATTCCGGAATGATAGGCTTTGACGGTTACCCCAAAGGCGGCGATACTTGGAATGAACAGACAAATTGGGCGAGCACCAATCCGCTGGTTGTTGGCGGTGTTAGTATTATTCCCGAATTTGGAGGACCAACTGCACAACATATCGACTACAACGCGCCTGCATATTACCGTCAATTTTACGAATTATTGCAGGCAGAGAACGGCGACCCGTGGGAAATTGAGCAATTTCGCCGTGGCGAGGCTTCTTCCGATTGGCTTATGGGGAAAATGCTTGATGTGAGTGCCAAAACCATTCCAACCGCCGGATGGGTAGATGTGAAAGGTGGGAGCAACAATACACCTGTTTACTCCAACTTTAATCAAGGAGAAGATTTCCGTACACCGTGGCGTACAATTAGCAGCTACGTGTGGCACGGTAACCCTACCTATTCTTGGGACCCTGTAAATCACAAAGTTGTTAACGGAGGAAATAGTTATGAACTTGACATTGCAACACGTTTTGCTAAATTTCTAAATAACCCGCAAGGTGCTCCTTGGAACAATCTTTGCGTAGGATTCGGAGGCGGCCCCAAAATTTCTTACAAGGGACCTGCAACCTTGCAATGGTACTATAACACAGAAGGACTACTAAAAGAACCTGAACCAGACCCTGATAACCCCAATCCGCTCAAAAGTGGTGAAACCTTTACCTTAAATTGGTTGCAAGGAACCGGTATTTTTTCCGCCATTGCTGTGCAGGATTATGAATTGATGGGACTGATGTACCGGCAATGTAATATTGAATGGGATTCAAATTCGGGCACAGACAACTATTTGGGTTCCAAACCTAATTACTTTCACGGTTGGTTCCGTCAATTGGGAATGTTAGCAGCATCGGGCAATTACCCCGCGCCTTCGGAAATGAAACCTGTTGCCAATATGAAAATCTACCGCGCAATAAAAGACAGCGTTACCTTTGCCTTCACAGGCGACCAACTTACCTATTTGTTGGATTACCGGAATTACGGCTCCGTAGATGCCACAGGCGTAAAAATTGTGGAACAAGTACCGAAAGATTTTGTATTCGTAAGCGCTACCAATGGCGGCGTGTACGATGCAGGTTCTCACACAGTTACGTGGAATATTGGTACCGTTCCCGGATTTAAAACCGGCGGTTTGGCTGCTACAAAAGGACAAGTTTCATACGTGGTGCAAGTGGGCGATAAGGCTTCGGGACGTTACTGCACCACTGCCGAAATTACCTGCACCAACGGAAAAGGCTGGATTACAAACGAATACCCGAATTATAAAACTGCCACCATGCAGCGTAATTGTGTGGACATTGTAAAACGTGCATTAAAAATCGAAAAATCGGTTAATCGCACAAAACTCAATGACGGCAATATGGCAACATTTACTATCGACTTTGAAAATTCGATAGATGCTGGCTGGATTGATGGCGGTCGTCCGCGCGTAAATGTAGCTTACTCTAACAAAAAATTGAGTAATCCAACAGAAGCACAAGAACACTGGTTGAGAATCCGCCTCTACAATGATGCTATTGAACCATATATTAATTACGGAAATTATCGCATTTCGTATTACGTTTATGATGCCGGATTAACCTGTTACAAAGGGTATGGCGATTGCACAACAGGTTGGCAATTAGATAATGACATATACGAAGGTGGCAACAAAGCAGGAGTGCAAGTTTCGCACGAAAATATCGTTTACGGTTCCGATGTAAATGGAAAATGGAACCAACGCTTGATAGTGCAATTCGCACCATTATTGGTAACTACTACTGCTCAATTATCTAATTATTTCGGAATGGATACCCGTATTCATAAAGGCGGCACATCGCCTCTGCGTGCAGTATGGCGAATGCATCCGGAACCTTATGTAAATGTGAATTATGCCGATGACTGGTCGTGGGACCCGAATGCTAATGATGCCGAAGATGGATTATATCACCCAATTTCACCGTCGTGGCAAAAATTAGGTGCAACCGGAAAATCTATTGAAGAACCGGTAACATCGTGGATACCCGCTGCTTGCGAAACCGCAAACCATGTAGTTACAAATATGCTTGTGGAAGAGTACGACGGCTACGTGTGGCGCAGAATTTTGGGTAACGGACCAATGCCCGGACGGGATATAAACAACGTAGTAATTCGCGATACGTTGCCCAAAGGGTTGACTTTCAATGAATTTATCGGTAATTGCCCGCTTGCCGATAATGGAGCAAAGTGGAGCACTGCAAAAGCACCGGACGGCAGAGATATAATTATTTGGACTATTCCGAAATTGCAAGTAAAACAAAAAGGAAAAATTACCTATTCAGCTACTGCGAAATTTCCTTCGGGAAAAACCTGCCAAACTGCCGATGAAGATATTATAAACTACGCATGGATTTTTGGCGACAAAGAATCGCCGGTAGCCGACACCGCCAAACTAACCGTAACCTGCGCCAAAGTGCCCGAACCAATTGTGCCCACCACATTGAAAAAAACTGCCGACAAAGCAAAATACTCGGTGGGCGACCCAATTACCTACACCATAGAATACGAACAAACGCACGGTTCGATTGTAAAAAATGCCGGAAGCATAGCAGGCGATTGGCAAACGAGCAATTGGAATTTTTCCGCCGGAAAACTAACAACAGTATCGAACCAAACCGGAACGACACTGTTTGATTACGGCTACGGCAAAAACGGTTATGTGGAATTTGAATGTGCAGCGCAAAGCGATGCAACCTTTCAAGTACTGTTGCGCAACGGAAGTTCCAATATTTCGTTACAAATAAAACCTGTTTGGGCAGGTTTGGAACTTACCTGTTACAAAGGCAGCACAGTGGCGAAAGCTACGCAAACAGTAACTTACGGCGGCGGCAGTCCATTCATTATGCGCATAGATTTGACCGAAGATTTGCTGCGCGTGTGGGTCAATAAAGATACCACGCAATCGCCGATTTTTACGGTTGAAAATCTGCCTGTGGGCGTTGGAAAATTTGGTTTTAAAAATGGTGCGCAAAACGGTTCCGACAGCTACGGCATTCACTCTGTGTCAAATATTTACACCCATTTCGATTATGCCTATAATTTGAGCATTATTGATAAAATGCCTGCGGGAATATCGTTTGTAAGTGCCGATAACTCCGGCGCACACAGTGCCGGTACCATTACATGGAATTTTGAAACAGGAAAAAACAATCCTATTCCGTATGGAAAAAAATACACGGTAACATGGAAAGGCACGGTCAATACGTGCAACGAATTGATAATCAACGTAGCCAGCGTAAAACTTATGGGTCATGCCGACGATGCAATTATGGCGCAGGCGGTTTCGGAATGTGCCGCAGTAAATTTATGCCCCACACCGCCAACGGCAACGGTAACAGGCGGCGCAACCTATTGCGAAGGCGCAACCTCAATAGCCGATGTTGTAGTTACATTCAGCGGAGGCGCTACACCATATAAATATATAGGTACACGACAGGGCACAACCTTTGCCGAAGAAACAACAACCGGAACAAACACTACGGCAATACTTTCAACGCCGAAACCAAGCGCGGCAGGCAGTTATACGTATGAACTCACAAGTTTTAAAGATGCCAACGGTTGCGAGGGAACTTTGGCAATAAAATCGCAAACGATTACTATAAACCCAAAACTCGAAACCGAAATAAAAGAAACCGGCACCGCATTAGAATATTGCACAGGCACGAGCGGTGTAAACCTTTCGCTTAGCAAAAATTTTATCGGAGCAAACTATGAATGGTTTAAAAATAACGGTTCGTTGGGTGCAGCATCAACAACTGCAACAACATTGAGCGGAGCAAAAGAAGGAAATTATTATTGTAAAATAACTCTTGACAATTGTATTCACACCACCAAAACGGTAAAGGTTGTTGAGCAGGATTGTACAGAGCCTTGCATTTCGCCAACGGTTACAATTGTAAAAAAAGAGATTTGCGAAGATGGTAGTATTTATTTGAAATTTACCGGCATTGCGCCTTTTGAATTGGATTATACGTTTAATGGCACACGGCAAACTATTACAGTTTCGGGCAAGGACACAGTGCTTAAAGCAACGCAAACGGGCAAAAATGTGTTTATTGCATATAATTTGGTTGACAGGAAAGGGTGTTTTTCAGATTTTTTAGATGAAAATACGGTAAAAATAAATGATGTTGTTTGGGCAAAATATAATGTAGATGCGCCCGGAACTTTTGTTAAAAATCCCGAAGATGCGGGAATGTTTTATCAATGGAATAGCAAAATAGGTTGGAGTTCTGCTAATCCACTTGTTTCTTCGCCTGTTGGCAACACTTGGAATGATTCTTGGGATGGTGGTGGTGCTACAACATGGGAAATGGCTAATAATGTATGCCCCACAGGTTTTCGTTTGCCTACCAAGACTGATTTGCAAAGTTTGCAAAGCACCGCTAAACAAGCGAAAACAATAAACGGAGTTTATGGCACCCTATTTGGCAGCGGTAGCAATACTGTTTTCCTTCCTGCTGTGGGCTATCGCCATTTCTTCAATGGTGCGCTCGGCTCCGCAGGATCGGACGGCTACTATTGGAGCAGTACCGAGTATGGCAGTGGCAGCGCCTACTACGTGAACTTCTACAGCAGTAACGCCAGCGTGAGCACCAACAGCCGCATTTACGGCTTTTCAGTCCGTTGTGTAAAAGACTTCCAAATAGATACTATAGCCGTATTATTACCCGACACCACCCGAATAAACGAAACAATTTTCGTAGGCGAAAGCTACAACAAAAACGGTTTTACAATTCCTGTACAAAACAAAGCAGGCACAATATTGTACACCTTGCCTTTGCAAAATCAATACGGTTGCGACAGTACGGTAATTTTGACGCTAAAAGTAGAATGTGTAACCAATAAAATTGAAATAACCGACAATATTTACGTGGGCGAAAGTTACACCAAACACGGTTTTACAATTGCCGAACGCACCACAGCCGGCACGGAAACTCATACTTTGCCTTTGCAAAATCAATATGGTTGCGATAGTATTATAATTTTGAAATTGAAAATACTGTGTACGCAGTTTACGGTTACGGTGTCTGAAAATTTCGTTTGCCAAAACGATGTTATTCATTTGAAATTTACCGGCGTTGCACCTTTTGAGTTGGATTATAAGTTTAACGGCATACGGAAAAAAATCACAGTTTCGGGAACAGATACGGTGCTTACAGTAACGAAAACAGGCGAAAATGTATTTGTTGTGTATGATTTGATTAACGGCGAAGGTTGTGCTGTAATAAATCCCGAAGATGTTGTAGAAATCAATGGCGTTGTTTGGGCTAATCGTAATGTAGACACGCCCGGCACTTTTGTTAAAAATCCCGAAGATGTGGGAATGTTTTACCAATGGAATAGAAAAGTTGCGTGGGCTGCCAAAGGAGCTGTAACAGGCTGGGATAGCAGTACCCCTACCGGTACAAAATGGGAAAAAGAAAACGACCCTTGCCCCACAGGGTATAGAATACCAAACAAAGTAGAAAGCCTAAATCTATCAGAATCCGATTATACCAGTACTTTTAATTATAACGGCACCGGTGTACGCGGTCTAATATTTTCAGGCTCCGGAAGCAATACCTTTTTCATTCCTGCTGCAGGTTATCGTAGCGGCAGCAATGGTGCGCTCAGCAGTACAGCCTTGCCCAGCTACTATTGGAAGGACTTCGGCACAGCGTTTGGTATTGTTGATGGTACCATTAATAATAATATCGTACACTCCCCCACCAACGGTTATTTCGTCCGCTGTGTAAAAGACCTTCAAACAGACACAATAACCGTATTCACACCCGACACCACCCGAATAAACGAAACAATTTTTGTAGGCGAAAGCTACAATGACAATGGTTTTACAATTCCAATTCAAACTACGGCTGGCACAATTTCAAAAACGCTGCCTTTGAAAAATCAATTCTTGTGCGATAGTATTGTGATTTTGGAATTGAAAGTTATAGAAGTTGTTTGTATTCCGCCTACTGTTACAATCTTGGAAAATTCTGTATGTCAAAACAATACTATTCATTTGAAATTTACCGGCATTGCGCCTTTTGAGTTGGATTATAAATTTAACGGTACACGGCAAAAAATCATAGTTTCGGGAATGGACACGGTTCTTAAAGTAACGCAAGCAGGTGAAAATGCGTTTGTTGTGTATGATTTGGTTGGTAGCGATGGGTGTGCTTTGTTTGGAGGAAATTCCGAAGATGGAGTGGAAATCAATGGACTTATTTGGGCAAAATATAATGTAGATGCGCCCGGAACTTTTGCTGTTAATCCGCAAGATGCAGGTAAATTCTACCAGTGGAACCGTAAAGTAGCATGGGCGGCTACCGGCACCGTAACCGGTTGGAATTATACAACTCCTACCGGCACCGAATGGGAAAAAGTAAACGACCCCTGCCCCGTAGGGTATAGAGTACCAACAAAAACTGAACGTGATGCTTTGGTAGCCGCCGGCAGTACTTGGACTTCTAATTACAATGGCACCGGCGTTGCCGGTCGCATATTTGGTAGCGGTAGCAATACTGTTTTCCTTCCTGCTGCGGGCTATCGTAGCTACAGCATTGGTACGCTCGTCCTCGCAGGCACGGACGGCTACTATTGGAGCAGTACCGAGTCTGGCAGTAGCAACGCCTACTACGTGAACTTCCACAGCGGTAACGTGAGCATGAGCAACACCAGCCGCATTTACGGCAATTCAGTCCGCTGTGTAAAAGACCTCCAAACAGATACAATAACCGTATTCACCCCCGACACCACCCGAATAAACGAAACAATTTTTGTTGGCGAAAGCTACAACAAAAACGGTTTTACAATTCCTGTGCAAACTACGGTTGGTACTGTATTCGACACGCTACCTTTGAAAAATCAATTCTTGTGCGATAGTATTGTGATTTTGGAATTGGAGGTTGTTTGTGAAAAAATTCCGGACATAAGTGCACAGGGTTGGATATGTCAAGGAGATTCTATTTTTTGGGAAGGACGATACCTACATAAACAGGGCTGTTATGTAGATACAATAACAACACCGGCAGGTTGCAAATCCACTATAGAACTCTGTATTAGAGTTTACCCTCGCGACACTACTCACATAAACGAAACAATTTTTGTGGGCGAAGGCTACGCTAAAAACGGTTTTACAATTCCTGTGCAAACAGAAACCGGCACAGTGCGCGATACTTTGTTTTTGAAAAATAAAAAACCGTTCCCATGCGATAGCCTTGTAATTCTGAATTTGAGAGTAGTGTGTACAATTTCCGATACAACAGAAATTGCCGATAACATTTTCGTAGGCGAAAGCTACAACAAAAACGGTTTTACAATTCCTGTTCAAAACAAAGCGGGCACGGTATTCGACACCCTGCGTTTGCAAAATCAATATGAGTGCGACAGTACGGTAATTTTAAAATTGGAAGTATGGTGTATTGTACACGGAACACTCATAAACGATACTGTTTTTGTGGGCGAAGGCTACAATAAAAACGGTTTTACAATTCCCGGGCAAACTGCAATAGGCACAACTTTGTACACGCTGCCTTTGCAAAGTCAATACGGTTGCGATAGTACGGTTATTTTGAATTTAGAAGTCATTTACATTTGTGAAAATATTGCGGAATATATTGATGCCGTAATGTGCGAAGGAGATTCTACTTTTTTTGGAGGGAAATACCGATATACTTCGGGAGTTTACCACGAAACAACAACATTAGCGTCCGGCTGTGAAATCAATAGAACACTTGCTTTATATGTTTATCCGCCCGACACCACCCGAATAAACGCCACAATTTTCGTAGGCGAAAGCTATAATGAAAACGGCTTTGAAATTCCTGTTCAAAACAAAGCAGGCACAGTATTCGACACTTTGCGTTTGAAAAATAAGTGCGGTAATATTGTGATTTTGAAATTGGAAGTAGAGTGTATTGAACACAAAATCTACTTAATCGACGATATTTTCGTAGGCGAAAAATACGAAAAATACGGTTTTGAAATTCCCGAACAAAACACGGCAGGCACAAAAACTTATACCTTGTCTTTGAAAAATCAATATGATTGCGACAGCCTCGTAATTTTGAATTTGGAAGTAAAACCCTTAGCCAATACATCGCCCTGCGATGCAATTCTTTTGTGCGATTCCGAAACATTGTCGAATCAGTATCCGCCCAATAGTGTGATGTATTCTGTAACGCCGTCGTGCAGTTATACGATACGTTTCAACCGCGTTGTTTTTTATAAAATGATAGCGAAAGAAAACGGAACGTTTACCTTCAAAATAAAACCTTCGCAAGCATCGGATTATGATTGGGCTTTGTGGAAAAATATTCCCAATTGCAACGATATTTCTACCGTTGAACCCGACCGTTTTTCGGCAAACGACGGCATAGGTTCTCAATCAAAGGGTCATACATCGAATTGGGAAACAGGACTCGATATAAACAAAACCGAAACCTGCGACCCTGCCGGAGCATATACCGACGGTTTTGTGGCGGCGCTTCCGGTTCGCGCCGGCGATAAACTCCTGCTTGCAATAAATTTGGCGCAAAATTCCCTCTCCGATTATGAATTGATTTTTGGAAACGGGCTTGAGGAACATCAAAAAATTAAGTTTTTGTGTCAAGAAGAATTACTGATTGAAGATACTATTTGCCAGCATGAAGAATACAATGACTATGGTTTTGATTTGGGTGTGCAAACCAATGCCGGCACTTTTTTCCACACAAAAGACGACGGTATTACAACGCTGAAACTTACCGTCAATCCGGTGTACAACCTGCACGACAGCAAAACAATTTGCATAAACGAATTGCCATACACGTACCGCGACACCGTTTTTAAAGCGGGAACCCTAAGCGGGGAATTTATTTTTAATCGAAAAACCGTCAATAATTGCGACAGTATTGTTACGTTGGATTTGACCGTAAATGAAGTACATACTACTTTTATTGCCGATGCCATTTTTGTAGGCGAACCCTACAACGAAAATGGTTTTACAATTTCGGAGCGAACTATGGCAGGCACGGAGTTTCACACTTTACCTTTGAAAAATAAAGCACTGTGCGATAGTATTGTGATTTTGGAGTTGAAGGTATTGTGCAACAGCGATACTACGCGCTTAGCCGACATTATTCTCGTAGGAGAAGATTATAACAAAAACGGTTTTGAAATCCCCGGACAAGCTACGACAGGCACAATTTTGCGCACACTATATTTGAAAAATCAATATTTGTGCGATAGTATCGTGATTTTGGAATTGAGAGTTGTTTGTATGAATTCTGCGGTACTTATGGATGCCGTAATGTGCGAAGGAGATTCTACTTTTTTTGGAGGGGAATACCTATATACTTCGGGAGTTTACCACACAACAACAACATTGGCGTCGGGCTGCGAAATCAGTAAGACACTTGCTTTATATGTATATCCACGCGACACCACCCGAATAAACGATACCATATTTGTGGGCGAAAGTTACGGCAAATACGGTTTTACAATTCCTGTTCAAAACAAAGCAGGTACAGTATTCGATACCCTGCGTTTGAAACCTCCACACAAGTGCGATAGTACGGTAATACTCAATCTAATGGTATTTCCTGTTGTGTATAAAACTCTCTGTTCGAGTGAATTGCCGTTTGTGTTCGCCGCTACTACGTTTGCGCAGGGAACGCAAAGCGGCACATATATAATAGACGAAGGTTTAAGTTCTATGACTAAATTGGAGCTTACAATTAATCCCACACCTGCGCCGCCCCAACTTTCAAGTACAAACTTCTGTTTCGGCGCAGCCAACACGGAACTAACCGCCACAGGCGATGCGGGCAGCACAATTACATGGTACAACAAAGCCGGAACGCAAGTGCACACCGACGAAAAATACACGCCAAACGATAAAATTGTGGGCACGTACGAATATTTTGCAACGCAAAAAGTAAACGGTTGCGAAAGCGAAAAAGCACCGGTAACGTACACAATAAAACCGCTTCCACCCGCGCCAATGCTCACAATTTCGCCAACTAAAATTTGCGATTACGATACCGAGCCACAAATAAAAGCACTCGTTGCCAACGAAAATACAGCAACAATTACATGGTATAAATCGCAAAACAAAGCCGACCGCTTACCAATTTTCGACGGCAAATTTGAAATAACTGCCGACAAAACCGTGAACGCAGGATTACAGTATTTTGCCACGCAAACTGTGGACGGTTGCGAAAGTCTGTTTTCCGCAGGCGCGAGTTACACAATAGAAAATCCGGTGGCACCGCCAAGCGTTACCAATGCTGCAATGTGCGAAAATGCTACGAGCGTACCGTCTCTAAAAACCACGTCGATGTATGCAAAATGGTATAAAACCGAAGTTCCGCACCCTGCGAAACCAACCGAAACGCCGCTTGCAACCGGCACAACGTACACTCCAACAAACATTACGGCAACCACCACATATTACGTACAAAACGAAATAGACGGTTGCCGAAGCCCAATGACTCCGGTAACTATGACCGTGATTGATATACCAACTATAAATATAGGCAGCGATATAGATTTTTGCGAGTACAGCGAAGCAAAAGTAACGGCACAAAACTTAAATCCGGCAATGACGGCAACATCACGTATTGATTGGCGTTTGACCGCAGAGGAGGGAACGTTCAACAAATTATTGGTAAGCGAAAGCAAAAACGGCGAATATTTTGTAACATTGAACAACACTGTTGTGCCAAGCACCGGCAATTATGTTTTGACGGCGATTTATACCGTTGAAAGCTGTTCGAGTGCCCCACAAGCGATTGCGGTTCGTATGCACGACCGACCAAATCCGCCGATTGCAGCATCGAAAATTGTGTGTCAAGGTGCGGTACTCGAACCATTGCAAGCCTTTGGTTCATCGAATATTCAATGGATTTTCAAAAACGGCGAGCAAACTTTGCCTAATTGGATTGGCGAAACCTACGATTTTAATAAATTCAATTACAAAGAAATAAAAGTCGGACAATATGAATTTGAGCTTTTTGATACCGATGCCGTAAGCGGTTGCAAAAGTGCCGTAATTCCACTTACGTTTGAAATAGCGCCTGCTGCCAAAACAAAAATTGTTGGTCGTTCAAAATTGTGCGCAGGCACTTCGCTCGAAGAGGCATACGGTATAGAGGTAGTTCCTGCGGAACAAAGTAATTACTATTGGAGCACATCGGGCACTATTTTCAATTACACAAAAGACGGCAATCAACATTCGCCAAACCGTTATATCGACTGGCACGAGGCAGGAATTGACACCATTTACGTGCGGGAAAGCACGTGGGCAGGCTGTGAAGGTTTTGATACTTTGGTTGTAAAAATTGCCGAATACCCACAAGCCTACTACACATGGAGTTTGCCCGGTGCAAGCACAACGATTGAGTTTATGGACAGTTCGTACCAAGCTCCAATTGTGAGCAGGTACGACAAAAAAGCAAAACCTGTTCACTTGACCTACACCATGTCGTGGAATTTCGACCGCACAACAACCAATAATCCATATTACGAAGATTGGTTTGCGGAATACCCCGACCGCAACAAACCCGTTACCGCCGAAGACTACACATTCGGACACAAATACCCAAAACTGACGGTTACCAACGAATACGGCTGCACAGACACATATTCAACCGAAGTATTCGTTGATATTCGCGCCGGCGTATACATTCCCAACGCTTTCAGTCCCGATAATCCGGCAGTTTCGGTGCGGGTATTCAAACCGGTAGCCTTCAATTTGGAATACTGCAAACTGTGGATTTACGACAAATGGGGCAACCTACTCTACTACTCCGACGAAGTTGTGGACGGCATGTTTGCCGGCGAATGGAACGGAATTTACAACAACGAACCCTTGCCACCGGAAGTGTATATTTGGAAAATGGAAGCGAAATTTTTGGACGGTACTACGTGGGCAGGGCAGAAAAAGGCTATTGGGTATAGTAAGTTTGGAAGTGTTGTGTTAATACGATAATATGCCAATGTGCCAATACGACAATAAAATGATTTCGTGCGTTAGCACATTGGCATATTAAATAATTGGCATATTAAAACAACCTTCCAAAATCCATAAACAGTGCATAAAAGAAAATGAAAAACACAATTGCCATGCCCACTTGTTGCGCTTTTATAAGGAATTTATCGCTTGGTTTTTTGCCGGTAAAAAGTTCGTAAATCAAAAACAGCAAATATCCGCCGTCGAGTGCAGGAATTGGCAGAATATTCATAAAGGCTAAAATGACTGAAAATAGTGCCGTTAAACTCCAAAATGCTGCCCAATTCCACGCTTTTGGGTAGAGTTTTCCCATTGAAACAAAACTGCCAACTTGTTGCGAGCCTTCTTTGGTAAAAATCAATTTCATTTGTTTTACGTAAAAACCGAGGGTCTCCCCTCCCAATTTCACGCCTGCCGGAATGGATTGCAACAAGGTAAATGTACGTGTTTCAAAAGTATAAATATCCCGTAAATCTTTACGATACGCTCCTATTGTACCTTGTTCCGAAATAGTTATGGGCAAAGTGTCGCGATACCCGTGTCGTTCAATAATAATGTTGGTACTTTTTCCCGCAAAAGGTTTTACTGCAAACATAAAATCATAGAACGCAGGTGTTTCTATCGTATCAATGCCCACTACCCTATCGCCTATACGCAACCCTGCCTGCTCTGCCGGAGTTTGCGGTATAATGGAATCTATAAAAAACGGCACAAATTCGGTAATAAACAGCGCATTGGGGTTGCTTATAATTTCTCGATTGAATTTTTCGGGAATTGCAATGTCTATTTCTTTTCCGTTACGGTCTATGCGCAGAGTTTGTGCCTCATCAACCACTATTGCCACTATAATATCGGAAAAACGTTCAGGCTCTACGCCGTCAATACTCAAAATCCTATCGCCATTTTGCAAACCAATCGAACGAGCCGTAGAATCAACATAAATACCATAATGCGCATTTTTCACAGGTAAATAACTTTCGCCCCACGCATACAACATTCCGGCATAAATCATGAGTGCAAATATGAAATTAAAAATCACACCGCCTGTAATAATCAAAAATCGTTGCCATAGTTTTTTCGACCGGTATTCATACGGTTGCGGAGCTTGTTTCAAATGCTCTTTGTCCATCGACTCGTCAATCATACCGGCAATTTTGCAATAACCGCCCACAGGCAACCAGCCAATGCCGTATTCCGTATTATCGGGATATTTTCCCCAATCATCATTATCTGCATTTTTTGTAAAAAACTTAAAACTCCATTTTCCATTTATCTTTTTACATTTGACCAACGTGAATTTCGGATTGAAAAACAAATAAAATTTATCGACCCGTGCACCGAAAAGTTTGGCAAACATAAAATGACCAAGTTCGTGAATAAGAACGAGAATTGATAGGCTGATGATTAATTGGAGGGCTTGCATGTTTTAATAATTGAGTGATTGAGTGATTGAATAGAATTGTTTAATGTGGTTTATTTTCATATAACTGTTTTCTATATAAATAATCCACAATATCAAAAATGGCTTGGTTTTTATCTCTCGCATCACTATCAAAAAACTGTCCATTGGTTATTTTGTCAATTTTTTGTCCCAACAAAATTGAGTTTGTGCGAAACCTCAATCCCTCATAATTAACCACCCAAGGAGTATAAAGGTAATTAGGATTGTAATCGGTATTTTCAACTATTAATTTTTTGCCGTCGTGCAAAACGAATGTAATTCTTCTCCATTTTTCTGTTCCACACCGTGTGTCGTTTGTTTTCCAAAATGCGCTATTTACATCTTCATCGCTGATTTTGAACAATGTATCGGCAACAGCGCGGTAAAAATTAAATTTATTCTCATCGGGAACTATGTATGGGTTGTTTTTTTCCAACTCCGTTATACGCTGTTCGTTTTTATCAATAAATTTCAGAAATTCTTTTACATCATTGTCCGAAATGTTCAAATCTGCCGTTGTAACTTTTTCGTATCGTAATTTGTCAATCATTGCAATCAAACTGTCAATTTCTCGGCTGTCAATCTTTTTTACCGATTTCAATAAGTGGTTTTTGAAAGAATTTGTTTCTTTGCCACACATATCTTTGTCCCATTCTTTAATACTCGCTTTACTTATGCACCCCATGTGTTTGTAGCGTTTTTTTATGGTTGTTTTTTCGTCAACCACAAATGTGTTGCCTTTTTTGATATATATTTTTTGTGCATTGTTACGAAGATAACGCTTGTCTCTACCATATTCAAAATGAATTTCCGTAACATCGAAATTTGAAAATACAGTTGCGGGGTATCGGTTTGGTTCGGGTATGTGCGGTTTAAGCAGTGGAGCAAAAACAGTTTCGCCGGGACTAAATTTGTAGATATGTCCCGTTGTCAATACAAATAATTTATTATTTCTTACAGCAATTGCTCGTAGGAATTGGTCAATTTTTTGTTCCGACTGCCATTTTTTTTCAAGCGCGGCATTGTAAAGTTCTATTTTGTAATCAGTATTGATTACATACAAATCTTCGTTCTCCGTTACCTCAAAATCAATAATATCCGGAAAATATATCCAATCAATTTTTTCGGAATTTGTAATAAAAACTTTCCCTTGCTGATTAATAATATACTTGTTTCCAAAAATTCTTATTTCCCGAATTTCCGGTTGTCTCTCCGCCGGTCTTCTTTTAATTTGTTCATATTTGTAGTTGTTTTTATATTTGTTTTGGTCTAATGGTGTCGGCAATTTTTCCCAATTTTGGCAATTATCTTTTGTTCTGTACAGAACATTCCAAAAAGAGCCGAACAATCCTGTTTTTTCATCTTTTGCAAAATGAATTGTTGCAAATCTCAAATTTCCGGTTTGTTCCACTTTGTCGAATGAAGTCCACGTTTGCCCGCTGTCTTCGGTATAGTAAATAAGTTGGGAACTGCCGCTCATCCAAGCCTTTCCGTTGTTGTTGATATATGCAGCATCAATTTGACTACTTTTTCCAAAATTCACACTCTCCCAAGTTTTTCCGTGATTTCCCGACCAACCAACGGACATCTTGTTTTTTAAAAACATAAGCGTATCTTCTGCAAAAAAGAAGAATCTCTTATATGAGCTATTAAATGGGTGGCTGTTATGTGCATTATGCTGTTGCCAAAGTTCGCCGATTTGTTTTGTGTAATGTGAGTCAACCCAAATTTCTTCCGCCGGCGAAATCCCAAGCTCTCCGGAAATTGATAACCGTGTCGAGCACCTATCTTGACAGAAAACCGTCAGCGGCAAGAGCATAATTATCAACAGGTATTTTTTCATCAGTTTATTTTTAATTGTTTGTAATGATTATTCGTGTTTTGTACCTAAACCTAATTTTTACCTAATTTCTTTACAAAACAATACTTCGACAAGCTCAGCAACCACCTAAGTAACAGAGAAATTTCTCTCAAAAGTAACCTAATTACCTGATTTTTCAATAAAAAACTCTTTAATTAGAAGGTAATTAGGTTGTTTGTATATTTATTTGTTACTTAGTGATGTGAAATAAAAAACTTATAACAGTTTAATATTACGGTGCTACGCACCTTGTGTTGTATTTATGTATTTTTTACTACAAAGATTAACGGTGCTCTGCACCTCAAATGTC
>WQTX01000063.1 GCA_009786075.1 Bacteroidota bacterium
GTTTTTTTAGAGTAAACACGAAGGCACGAAGACAGAAAGACACGAAGAATATTTTCTTAACTAAACGACATTGATTTTTAAATTATTAAATCTTTAAATTGTTAAATCTTTAATTATCCTCATAAAAAAATAGCCCCTCCGTTATACACAATATATGCCACCACCCACGCCAAGGCTGTGGTATACACTGCCGAAAAAATAGCCCAACGCAACCCAACTTCGTGGCGAATAGCCGCCAAAGTTGCCACGCAGGGAAAATATAGCAGAATAAACAACATAAATGAATACGCCAACAACGGCGTAAACACTTTTTCGCCTTTCCGTGCACCCGTTTCATGGCGTTGCTGTTGTAATTTTGCCTGCAAATTGTGCGACGATGTTTCAATTTCATCGCCACTGCGATACAACACGCCCATAGAACTAACCACAATTTCTTTGGCAAACATGCCGGTAACTAAACTAATTCCCATTCTCCAATCGAAACCGAGCGGTGCAATTGCCGGCTCTATGAAGTGTCCTAATCTGTATAGATAGGAAGCCCCCCTACCCCCCTCAGGGGGGCTTAAAGCCACTTCAACCTCCCCTTTGGGGAGGCTTTCCGTGCTTTGGCAAGCCCCCCTGAGGGGGGTGGGGGGGCTGAAGTACCCCAACGCCCACAGCAAAACCGAAGCAACCAAAATAATCGTTCCCATTTTGGTAAGATATTGCACACTTTTGTTCCACGTGTGCGAACCAATGCTGCGCAATGTTGGAATTCTATATGGCGGCAATTCCATTACAAAAGGCACATCGGCTTTTTTGAAAAAAAGTTTTTTAAACATAATAGCCATAAGTGCTGCAAGCAAAATTCCGGAGAGGTACAAACTCAATAAAATAAGACTTTGATAGTGCACAAAAAATGCGGAAATAAACAGCACATACACCGGCAAACGTGCGCTACACGACATAAGCGGAATAATAAGAATGGTAAGCAGACGGTCTTTTTTGCCGTCGAGCGTGCGAGTAGCCATAACTGCCGGCACATTGCAGCCAAAACCCATAAGCATGGGTATAAACGATTTGCCGTGCAGCCCAATGGCATGCATAATTTTGTCCATAATAAATGCGGCACGAGCCATATAGCCGGTGTCTTCCATGAGCGAAATACAGAAAAATAAAATGAGAATGTTGGGCAAAAACACAATTACGCCGCCCACGCCGCCTATAATTCCATCGACGAGCAAATCGCGCAACATCCCTTCCGGCATATTTTGTTGAGTTAGCAAACGCAGTGCTGCCACACCGTTTTCAATCCATTCCATAGGGTACGAGCCGAGTGAAAATGTGAGTTGAAACATAGCCCACATAAACAATAAAAACAGTGGAATACCTAACCATTTGTTTGTCAATATTGTATCGGCTTTGTAGCCTTTGGGTTCTTGCTGTGCGCTTGCAGGAGTATAGGTTTCTTTCAGTGCGCCGCGAATAAAGGCGTATTTCGCATCGGTTATAAGCGTTTCGGTTTTGGTATTGAATGTTTTTTCCAAACGCTGACTTTCTTCGTGTGCTATATCTATAATTTCCCCGGAATTGGCAAATGATTGAATGTGTTGAATAAATTGTTTGTCGTCGCCCAACAGTTTTATGGCAACCAATTGCGAATGCAGACTGTCGTTTATTTCATGGTGCTTTTTCACGGCAACTTTTATACGCTGTATCGATGCATTGAGTTCTTCGCCATAAAAAATATGAATATGGCGCATGGTTTCGGTTTCTTCAAACACGTCAATCACCTTGTCGAACAGCGTGCCGATTCCTTTTGCCTTTGCCGCCACTGTGGGTACAACGGGAATACCAATCATGCAACTAAAAAGCTGATAATCAAATTTATCGCCTTTTTCCTGCAATTCATCGTACATATTGAGCGCAATAATTACGCGAATATTCATGTCAATCAATTGCGTGGTAAGAAACAGGTTGCGCTCCAAATTCGAGGCATCGACCACATTGATAACCACATCGGGCAATTCTTCCGACAAATGCTTTCGCACAAATAATTCTTCGGGCGAATATTCTGAAATTGAGTATGTTCCGGGTAAATCGGTAAGCTCAATAGTGTAATCTTGTACATTGAAATGAGCAGTTTTTGCACCAACGGTTACGCCGCTGTAATTTCCCACACGCTCGTGTTTACCGGTAATTTGGTTAAAAATGCTGGTTTTGCCGCAATTCGGATTTCCCACTAACGCCACTTGAATAGTTTTGCCGGTGTTTTTTTTGAGTTGTTTTACATCTTCGGTACACGAAATATCGTTGTACATGTGATTATTTTCAGCATTGAAATCATCAACATTCATAATTTCAATGAGTTGCGCCTCGCTGGTGCGCAACGACATTCGGTAGCCCATCAGTTCATATTCAATAGGGTCTTGCAGAGGGGCTTTTTTTATAACTTTTACCGTTGTACCGCGCACAAATCCCATTTCACGTATGCGTTTGCGAAATGCACCGTAACCTTTTATTTTGGTTATGACGGCGGTTTCGTTTGTTGCTAAATCCGATAAAAATTGAGTTTCGTTTGTTGCGGTCATAAACTTTCCATTGATAAAAATTCTCGCAAGTGCATTTGTTTAATCCCTTTGTAATTGTTGGTCGCAATTTCGTCCATTGTAACCACAAATTTCGGGTATTGGTCGGGAATATTCATTAAATTGCCAAATTCCCGTTCTATTGTTGATTCCTCATAAAGCATATAAGCAACTTGAATATACACACGTTCGCCATTTTTTTCGGCAATAAAATCTATTTCTTTATCGCCCATTTTTCCGACAAATACACGATATTTCCGGCGCAATAAATGCAAACAAACAGCATTTTCCATTAGCTTGTTAATGTCTTTTCTAAGGTTGAATGTACGCAGAGAGTTGCGAATGCCTATATCTTCAAAATAATATTTTTCGCCAACTTCAAAAATTTTCAATCCTGCAACATCGGCACGAGGAATACGATACACAAAAAACGCATTGCAAAGGCTGTATAAATAATTAATAATAGTTTGTGGCGTAAGGTTTATTTGTTGCGATTTAAGGTATTTGCTGATATTGTGCGCCGAAAGAATACTTCCAACATTATCAGACAAATAGGCAACGAGATTTTCCAAAAACGATACATTTCGAATACTCTCGCGGGCAACCACGTCTTTGAGCAAAATCGAAGAATATACATTTTTGAGGTATTCAAAAGCTGCATTTTCATCGTTGGAAAAATGCGCTAAAAATGGCATTCCGCCCATTGTTAAATATTGATTGAGTGATTGATTGTTATTTTCTAAGCGATTAAATTCCAAAAACTCCAAATAACTAAGCGAATGAATTTCAAACGAAACATAGCGACCTGCCAAATGCGTTGCCAATTCGCCCGAAAGCAAATTTGCATTACTTCCCGTGCAAAAAATATCACAAGTGCCTTCGTTCAAAAGGCTACGCAAGCAAAGTTCAAACGAACTGATTTCTTGCACTTCATCAATAAAAAGATAATTATCGCTTTTTTTCAACTGAGTAGCGATATAAGAATACAAATCTTTATTATCTTGGATATGAGAAAATTCGTCTAATTCTTTATCAATAAAAATGATATTGGCATTTGGATTGTGCGATTGTATTTCCTGCATTGTTTGCAACAAGATATAGCTTTTGCCCACACGTCGCTGTCCCATAAGCACTTTTATTACCGGTTTGTCAATAAAAGGCTTAATGTGTTCTATGTATTCTTTTCTAAAAATTATATTTTTGCTCATAGTTATTTCTTTTATACTTTAAATAATAAGCAAAAATAGAAATTATTTCTTTTATATCATAAACAATTGTAGTTTTTCTATAAAATTTCTTTTATAAAAAACGCTTTTACTCGAAATTGTACAATTTTGTCGGGCTCGCGTGTGAGTGTTGATTTTCGTCTTAGAAGCTACATGTATATCTCTTGTTTCTCCTCCGGCAAATCCACAATCACCTGCCCATTAAGCGAAAATTCTATATAGGTAATCGTTTTTCCCCGTTCCAAATATTGCTGTTCGTAAAAAGTTTTTATCGAAAGCGTATCGTCGGCAAGGGGGGAATTGTACAAATCGTTGGTGGTTCGCAGAATAGTTTGATTATTGAATTGCAATAATTGTTTGGTGTATTCGTGCAATTCTTGACTGTCGGTTTTTAAATGAATGGGAGCATTGGGAGCCAATATTGTGCGATACATATTCAAAAATCGTGGTGAAGTCAAACGTTTTTTTGTTCGCCGTTTTTCCAATTGCGGGTCGGGAAAAGTAATCCAAATTTCGGAAATTTCGTTTGTACCGAAGAATGAATTCAAAAATTCTATGCGTGAACGAATAAATGCCACGTTGGGAATTTGTTGTTCAATGGCAGTTTTTGCGCCACGCCAAAATCGAGCGCCTTTTATATCAATGCCTATAAAATTTTTGTTAGGGTATTTTTGTGCCAACTGTACCGTGTATTCGCCTTTGCCACAACCTAATTCCAATACAATAGGATTATTATTGTGCCAAAAATCAACAGACCATTTATTTTTTAGTTTATAATCGCAACGGAAAACTTCGCTAAATTCCGGTTGTATTACATTAGCAAAAGTTTCGTTTTCGGCAAATCGTTGTAATTTATGTTTGTGTCCCATGACTATCGTTCTACAATTGTAAATGTAATCTTCTCAATTCCGCTGAGCGTGCAGTCTTTATTGATGCAACGCATTGCTTGTTCAAGCGAAAATATGTATTCGCCATTGTAGGGGAACTGAATGCCTTGTTTGAAATTAAACGTATTGGTATGTTTTGAAAACCGGCGTTTTCCCGTCCATTCGCCGGCGGCATCGGCAAGAAAAAATTCTATGGTATCGCGAGTAAATTGTTGGTTTGGGAAACGAATTTCGCTAAATACATACAAATTAGAATAGGTATAATTGCTGTTGTTTTGTATGCTCACAATCACATCGTACTTTGTGGTGGTATCACGGGGTGTGAACGGAAAAACGGCAATATCGCTTTTGTTCCACACTGCGTTATCCATAATAATGGTGCTTTCAAAAACCACATTGGAATTACAGGCTGCAAGCAGGAACAAACCAAACAGCCCTAAAAAAAAACGAGATTTATTGCGCATCGTTCGATTTGTTTTTGTTGAACTGTTTGTTACGGTTTTTATTCCAATTGTTTGGTTTTTTCGTTTGTTGATTGTTGTTTTGATTGTTGTTTTGATTGTTGATTTGGTTATTGGTTGATTTGGTTATTGGTTGATTTTGATTGTTTTGCGTATTTTGACCATTCGGCGCAGCATTATTCGTTTGTTGCTGCGATTTGTTTTTGTTTTTATTTTTTTTGCGTTTGGCACTATCGAAACGGGTTAAACTTTCTTGCCCAACTACACTACCAAAATCGTGCGAAACTTCCGATTTTATTTCGGGTTTTGCATCGGGTCTTTCGGGTTTTATGCCTTTTTTATTTTGTGCTATAATTTCGCTCACTTGATTGACGTGCAATTCCAAAATACGTGACGCATCGTTTTCACGATAGGCATACCACATTGTTTGTTTATACACATCGGTTTTTATGTGATTTGCTCTAAAATTGGCGAATTCGAGCGGAATATTTGTTTCGGGGAAATGTTTGCGGGCATCGGTATAGCTCGCATATTCGTAGTTCATGCAGCATTTCAGTTTACCGCACTGTCCGGCTAATTTTTGCGGATTGAGCGAAACTTCCTGTACACGAGCGGCATGAGTTGTAACCGTTACAAAATTGGTAACAAACGATGAACAACATAAATCACGTCCGCAAGGACCAATCCCGCCAATACGTCCGGCTTCCTGACGAGCGCCGATTTGCCGCATTTCAATACGGATTCTAAATTCCTCGGCAAGCAGTTTTATCAATTCACGAAAATCCACCCGTTCGTCGGCTATGTAATAAAAAATTGCTTTGGTTTTGTCGCCCTGATATTCCACATCGCCGATTTTCATGTTGAGTTTCAGGCTTTTGGCAATTTGCCGTGTGCGTATCATGGTTTTATGTTCAAGCGCTTTTGCTTCTTCCCATTTTTCAATGTCCGACGGACGAGCTTTACGGTAAATTTTGAGAAAATTATCACTTTTTCGCTCATTTTTTTTGATTTGTTCCAACACCAATTCGCCTAAAAGCGACACCACGCCAATATCGTGCCCGGGTTGTGCCTCTACGGCAACAACATCGCCCACTTCGAGCGCAAGATTGAGATTGTTTATAAAATATTCTTTGCGAGTATTTTTAAAGCGAACCTCCACCATATTGTGCGTTGGAGGAATATTTTTTATGTCGCCCAACCAATTGTAGGCATACAATTTTTCGCTACCCGAACGCTGTGCCGAACATTTAATGCGTTTTTCAATAGCTTCGGCATCAATTGTCTGCGAATTTTGAGTGGGACTTATATTGTTTGTTTGATTGCTCATAGAATGTAATTATAAATTTTGCTCAAAAATACGAATTAATTTTAAATTATTTTACAGAACAAAAAAAACCTGTTGAGTTTCTAAAACTTAACAGGTTTAATTCCCAAATCATCAACATTTTTATTGTTTCACAATTTTCACCCGTTCGCCATTTATGCAAATAAAATATACGCCGTTTGCCAAATGCGAAATGTCGATGGTTAATCCTGTGGTACGTAGAGACGCAATGCATTGCGTCTCTACCAAACGCCCGTAGATGTCGTAAATTTCAATGGTTTGTGGTAGAGACGCAATGCATTGCGTCTCTACACCGGTAATCGTCAATCGTCCGGTGGTTGGGTTCGGGTAAACCGTAATTTGCAATTCGCCGTTCGTAATTGTTTCAATTGCCGTTACCGGACGCGCGTTACCCGATTTTTCGTTGCACAACGAACATATTTCTATTTCTTCGTTCTCATTATCGGGGTTTATTATCCAAATATTTGTGTGTCCCGTTGCTGCAACCTCATCATCAACATAGCTATCGCTGCAAATTGAACACGTATAAGTTGTATAACCTTTTTCGGTGCATGTTGGCACAGTTACAACGGCTTTGTAATCGTGTTCCAATGCTTCAATCACTTGCGTAATTTCATGAGTGCAATTTTCACGGGTGCAGGTTTTAAATTCTAAACCGGCAACGCCGCATTTCGCAGGTGTGCGCACTGTCCACATTGCGGGATACGAGTGTCCTAATTCCGAAACATAATTATTGTCATACGAAGTTCCGCAGAGCGAACATGTGTAGGTTGTAAAGCCTTTTGCGGTGCAGGTTGGCGCAGTTACTACGCTTGTATAATTGTGTTCCAACATTGGAATTTCTTGTTTTTGTGTTCCAAGAGTTCCGCAAATAGCGCATTTTTCAGTTTTTTCGCCTTTTTCCGTACAACTTGCAACTTTGGTAATTTCCCATACGGTAAATTTATGGTCGCACACTTTTTCGCGTGTTACGCCTGATTTTTCGCCGCAAATGCTGCATATTTCTAATTCTTCGGTTTTATTATCGGGGTTTACAATCCATTTTGTGAAATCGTGTGCCGATGCCGGTATTTCTTTGGTAATTTCGTGTTCGCAATTTATGCGAATGCAGACTTTAAATTCCAAGCCTTTGGTTTTGCAGTTGGCAGGGGTACGCACTGTCCACGTTTCGGGGTAGGAGTGCCCTAATACCGGAATGTCTTGCGTAATTTCATGTCCGCAATTTTCGCGGGAGCAGAGTTTAAATTCTACTCCTTTAATTTCGCATTTTGCAGGGGTACGCAGTGTCCACGTTTCGGGGTAGTTGTGCCCTAATGCAGGTGCACCGTCCAATTCCAACGTTGCGTGTTCCACGCCGCAGATGCTGCATTTTGCCTTGTGCTTTGCAGGGGTTTCGCAGGTTGCGGCAGTTACAAATGTGCCAAGCGCGGTAAAATTGTGTATGCAATTCCATTGCGCCCAAAGCGTCATATTTTTTGTTACTACATCGGTTTCAAAATCCCATTCGTTTATAAAGGTTTCTTCGGTAAACCAGCCGGCAAGGGTGTGGTTAGCTTTTGTTGAGACCACTGGGGCTACAAGAGAGCCATGTTTACTATTTTGCGTAGCTACCGGCGTGCCGCCGTTGCTATTGAAGGTAACTGTGTAGGTAGCAATCGTAGTTCCATCGGCAAGGAATGTAACAGAGGCAACATCGCCTGCATCGTCGCAATCGTTTACGGCAGCAACCGTAAAGGTAAATTCTGTACAGCCGGCGGGGAATAACCCCAAAATTTGGCTTAATCTAACGTTTCTGCCATCGAAATTAGCAAACGCAGCAGAAGTAGGAGTTAAACCTGTTAAGCGATACATTGTAGCATCTGTTACTTTATCCCAACTAATAACAGGGTCGTCGGCTTTTGAAACGCTAAGGTTTTTGGGAGCTTCGAGCGTGTTTTGCAAGCGGTCACTATATAAAGCTACTGTGTGTTTCATGTTTCTAAACACTTGTGCATTGTCAGCCTCGCCGGTTTTTCCGGTTGCCACGCCCTCATGAAGTTTTTCGGGATTTGAAAAATAAGGTGCACGGTTTTGTGCATACGTCATTACCGAACCGTATTTTTTGCCATCGTTGCCTGTCCAATACCAACCGTAAGCGTAGGGGTATAGTGGGTCGTCAGGATTTTGGTTTCCTTTTTCGTGCAACAGACCCATATTGTGCCCAAGTTCATGAATAAGCGTGTAGTGTGAAATTATGGTGCTCACGTTTACTACACTGAAAGCCACATCAATATGCCCGTTGGAATACTGCTTGGTTAATGTTCGCCCCAATCCGCCTACAGTCATTCCGTCTGTATTTGTTGGATATGCGCCAATAAGTACCACGAGGTCGGCACCGTGCTGTTTGCGCAGTGCCTGTACTTCGTCCAAATAGCCGTCGGCAGGTATTGCCAATCGGGTTAAATCAATATTTATCATTATACTTGGGTCGTTTGCTTGTGCTTCTACGTAATCTACCAATTGTGTGTGTATCACCTTTATTGTATCTTTATTCCCTTGGTTTTCAAGAACTTCTTTTGTGCGTTCCATAGCGGCGGCAATTACAACTTCTATATCGCCTCTATTGGCATCTGCCCACGCTTTTGCCGCAGGGGTGTACACTATAAGAAGGTCTATTTGAACGGGGTCGTTGGGATTTTTATCGGAACCGGAACCACACTCGCCGCCGAGAAACCCCATTTCGCCGTTACGGTTGCTTATCGTAGTCGAAGTATGGTTGCTGAGCGTAGTCGAAGTATGGTTGCTGAGCGTAGTCGAAGTATCGCCAATTATAATTTCGGCGGGCATAATTGCCTGGTCATTTTGCAAAAAATTACTGTAATCTTCACGCAATTCAAGCACATACGCATTTGCAAAATAAATATTTTGACGAGTAGCAAAGCGTTGGTTTAGCTCCGGTATATTGAGCGAAAACAGCGAAACACCCGATGTGCTTGTGCATACAAAACCTGCGGCAAACGGATATTCGGGTAATTTAAACGAAATTGTGAGTGTGCCGTTCACGTTAGTTGCAATATTGCTTACAACAGCATTGTAGGTTTGATTTTCAAACAATTGCAACACAACAACGTCGCCCACCGCAACACCGGTAGCCGTTTGCAACAAAGGATTTATTTCAAAACTCCGCATATTTTTTGCTTCATCGTACGCCGGACTGTCAAGCAATTGAGCATTCGGTTCAAGGAATTGCAGGCTTTTGTTAAGATTTATTTGTGCGAATGCTGCAGTTGTGAGCAAACTAAAAATAACAATTGTAAAGAATTTTGTCAGTTTCATAAGATTGATATTTTTTGTTTAAATGTTTCAAGTGTAATTTTGGGGTATTGCAAAGGTAAGATATTTTTTCCGGCAAATGAAATTTTTAGGACAAATAGATAATTTTTTTGTTATTTTTGTAAATAAAAAATATGACAAAAATCGACATACAAAAACTACACACCACCGAATTGGGCAAAGAACGAATACTGCGCAATATTGGTTTAACACTTGACGAAGTGCTTGCGTGGTGCACGCCCGAAAATCTTGCAAATGCAGAGCAGCGAGGTAAAAATTGGTATGTGTATTCTGCTGATTTTGTGCTTACCATTAATGTAAAAAGTCATACTATAATTACGGGACATAAAAGAAGGGATTGTTAATAATTGCACATACAATTCACAGTATTTTACCTGCAAAAAAGCTATCTTTGTAAGAAAAATCAAGCAAATTATGACACAAGAAACAGCAATTAAATTATTTGAAGCAAAACAAGTGCGCACGGCGTGGAATGAAGATACGGAAGAATGGTATTTTTCGGTGGTTGATGTGGTTGGAGTTTTAACCGACCAAACAAATCAACAAGGTGCAAGGAATTATTGGAAAGTATTGAAACACAGGATTTCGCAAGAGGGAAATCAAACGGTTACAAATTGTAACCAGTTGAAAATGCCTGCCGAAGACGGCAAAATGCGGCTTACCGATGTTGCCACCACAGAGCAAATTTTCCGCATAATCCAATCAATCCCCTCGCCCAAAGCCGAACCATTTAAACAATGGTTGGCACAAATTGCAAAAGAACGGATTGACCAACTGCAAGACCCCGAACTTTCGATTGAGCAGGCAATGACCGATTACCGCCGTTTGGGTTACAGTGAAAGTTGGATTAACCAACGCCTGAAAAGCATTGAAATCCGCAAAGATTTGACCGACGAATGGAAACGCCACGGTTTGCAAGAAGGCGTGCAGTTTGCTTCGCTGACTGATATTATTTACAAATCATGGTCGGGAAAAACGGCGAAAGAATATAAACAATTCAAAGGTTTAAAGAAAGAAAATTTGCGAGATAATATGACTAATAAAGAATTGGTTATCAATATGCTTGCCGAACTTTCGACCAAAGAAATTTCTGAAGTTTCCAATCCCGAAACCATTGCCGAACACGAAGATATTGCACGGCGTGGCGGAAATATTGCCCGTGATGCTCGTCTGAAACTTGAAGCAGAGACAGGGAAAAAAGTTGTTAGTGCGTTGAATGCGAAAAATATTTTAAGTATTGAAAAATAAAAACCCATGAAAAAACTCCTCCTCCTATTATTCCTATTCCCTTTTGCACTCCAAGCGCAACAAGTAAAAACTATACAAGGGCGGCTGATGTATAACGGCAAACCATTATCAAAAACCGCTTTCAAAGTACAAAACAGAAACATATACGGAAAAACCGACAAACAGGGGCATTTCGTGGTGCGCAATGTATTAGACAGCGATTACATTGTAACCACAAGCCTTAAAGATACTGTTCTCCGATTTTCGGTTGCTGCCGTTACCGACTCGGTGTTTTCGATTATAAACGCCCCCCTTGCGCCGCCGCAAATAAAAAATATGACTGATACGGTGGGTGTGAAATTTTTGGTTCCCGAAAAAAAGAACACATTTCGCAGTGATAATTTTAGTTCATACGGTTATATTGATAACATTGAACGTATCAAAAAACGCAAATCGGCGTACACAATTGACTTTCCCGACAAAATAATATTGCACAAGGGTACAAGTTTTAATTTTTCCACCTTTGCCGAAATAAATACCATTGGACAGTTGCCAAAATTGCAATCGCAGTATGCGCAAAGCGAGAGCGGCAGCGTGATTGCCGGTTTGCCTTCGGAACTGTTTTCGTGGGGTGCGCCGGTAAATGGCACGGCGTACGATGCAACCGATTTTTTCTGTACCGGCAGTTCGTTTGGTTCTATGCTCAATGCTCAATTTCCAAACATTCGTAATCGCGGGCTTGTGTCGGCAGCTGTGGGGCAGCGGCAAAACAACAGTCCCATTCCCAACGCTTACAGCAATTCCTACAATGCATCGTTTGCCGTGAACGATATTCAAACGTGGCGCATAAAATCAACGCTTAGCGTACAATATAATAGAACCGATGAACAACTGATGCAGCAAGGCAGTAACCTTTCGTCGTTGTTGTATTCGGTGCTTTCAACGCCGCCGTCGTTCAACAATACCGACAATAAAACGCTCAGTTATGCGCCCAATTATGTGCAAAATCCTTTTTTGCTTGCCGGAGAATTGCCCGATAACAGGCAAAACGATTTTTTTGCAGCTCGCGCCGAAACAGAATATTCGCACCGGAGAATAAAAATATGGGCAAAAGCAAATTACGATAAAAATTGGCTCAAACGACAGGACGGAAGTATGAATTTCTCCTCGAATCATTTTACCGACCGACAAGAAGAAACGGCAAACACAAGTGCGATTGTTTCAACGTCGTATAAAATACTAAATCAAGATAGTTATAGAGATGTAACATTAGAACTTATACCTCTGATGTATGGTTTTTGCCGAACGGAAAGTGAAGTACAGCGTACGGACAACCACGCTACACAAAACATAACTACTCGCACAAATGCCTCGCTTGCCCGCAATGCGCACGATGTGCGATATGGACTACGCTTTTCTTCACGTTTTGCCTATATTAATTTGACAAACACCCACTATTTTTCAAACACCGTGCAACAATCGGCATACACCAATATGTTCCCCGATGTGTATGTTAATTTGAAAACATATAGAAATGGTTTTCAATTACAAGGAAATTTGAAAAAATCAATAGGCGAAGCCCCGTTGGTTTTTAGCAATCTTGCCGCACTTTCAACCAACACACAAGCTGCCGATTTTAGGACGTTTTACGAAAATACCGATGTGTTTTTTCACAACGGTTTGAACCCCGAAATTTACACAAAAGGCATTGTAAATTTTGTGTATTACAGCAGAATTTTTAGTGGCAACATATCATATTTCAACAACAAAACCGACAACTATATTCAGCCGGTGTGGATTGACGAACAAAATTTTCAACTCGCAAATCTCGGCGGAATACAAAATTCAGGCTATGAGGCTTCGGCAACGTTGTATTTTGATTATTTCCGTTGGGGCGATAACTACTATAACAAGAAAAAAAGGGGCGTATTTTCCGGTAGTATTACTACCACATTTAGCACAACAAAAAGCACGGTAACTTCTGTTTACGGCGATGCTCCGTTTGTACCGCTTGCCGGTTTTGCCGACATTGCAACGGTTTTTGCAAAAAATGAACCGGTTGGCGTAATTTACGGAACTACCTACCAGCGCACCGAACAAGGCGAAATTTGCTTGGACGAAAACGGCAAACCAATTGTAAACAAAGAACTTACAAAAATTGGCGACCCCACACCCGATTTTGTACTGACATTAGCGCCAATTGTGCGCGTAAAACAATTTGAATTTTCGTGCGCAATGGAATACAGCCACGGCGGTGAGCGTTGGAACGGTACACGAGCCTATCTTGACTTTTTGGGAATGTCGGAGCAATCGGCTATCAATCGCACAGAATTTACGGAAAATACATTTACACAAAACGGCGCAACCGGCGTAGGCGAAGATTATATTGAAGATGCTACGTATTTCCGTTTGGCGAATGTTACCTTATCTTATACATTGAAATTGAAAAACAAAGCGTTCAACGAAATAAAAATTGGCGTTACAGCGAAAAATTTACTTTTGATAACCGATTATAAAGGCGTTGAGCCTGCATCAAATTTATTTGGCTACTCGGCGGTTAGGGGCTTGGATTTGTTTAATTTGCCTCATGTGCGGAGTTATTCGGTTTCAGCGAGTTTTCGGTTTTAATTTTTAGCCCATGAAGAGAAATATATATAAAATCACAAAATGCTATGCTACCTTTTCAAGGTGCTCATCGGAATTATATTTTTTATCCCAAGGCGTTGCCATTGGGCTGGAATATGTTGCACCTTCGGCGCGTAGCGGAACACAAAATATGGTTGAAAACCATGTATAACCCAGCCCAATGGCAACGCCTTGGGACGAAAATAAAAAATACATATATACGCCTTGAAAAGGCAACATACTATTTCGTAATTTCACAAAAAACAAACAAAATGAAAAAATACACAAACCTAATCCTATTCATAACTCTTTCGCTCACAGTATTTGCCGGCGAAACTCCCAACTTTGTAACCCGCCTAAAAAACAGCCTAAAAAGTTACAACCAAGAATTTCCAAAAGAAAAAATCTATGTGCAAACCGACAAGACGTATTATAAACCTACGGAAAACATTGGTTACAAAGTGTTTTTGACCGATGCCGTTACGCTTAAAAATTCAACTGTGAGTAAGATTTTTTATGTAGAACTGATTGACCCGTGGGGCAATGTGGTGGAAAAACACGAGCATAATTTATCTATCACATCGGAAACGAACGGTCAATTTTCGTTGAAATACGGTGCTACCGGTGGAATTTACAAACTGCGCGCCTACACTAAATGGCAGAAAAATTGGGGCGAAGAAACATTTTTTACAAAAAATATTACCGTTCAAAAAATTATAACGCCTCGCCTGCTTTTGAAACTCGATTTTGAAAAACGAGCCTACGGCGCAGGCGACGAAGTGATCGCAACGCTCAAAGTAACCGATTTGAACAACAACAAAACCAACGGAAGCACCGTAAAATCTACCGTACGCATTGGCGGCGCAGTGCTGCAAACGCTTGAAAACACCGTACAAAACGGCGAAGCAACAATTCGCTTCCGCCTGCCCAATGACCTGAATACGCCCGACGGAATTTTGCAAATTGTGGTAACCGATAAAGGCATTGAAGAATCCATTATACGCTCCGTGCCAATTGTGCTAAACAAAATTACGATTGATTTTTACCCCGAAGGCGGCTATATGGTCGAAGGCGTGCCGTCAAACATTGCTTTTCATGCGCTCAATGAATTTGGCAAAGGGGCTGATGTGTCGGGCGAAATTGTTACCAATAAAGGTGCTACGGTTGCCCGATTTGAAAGTTTTCATTTGGGAATGGGTAAAGTTGCGTTTGTTCCCGTGAGGGGCGAATTGTATTTTGCAAAAATCACAAAGCCGCAAGGCAACGAAAATTTGATACAATTGCCGCAGGCATTACAAAGCGGCTATGTGCTTAATTTACAGAAAAAAACAGATGATACCACAGCGTGGAAAATCCATGCGTCCGAAGCCGACAGCGCATTGATTGTGGGGCAATCGTTTGGGAATATATATTATAGTAAGCGTATTTTTTTGGAACAGGGGGAAAATTGGCTGCAAATTCCAACGACTGATTTCCCTGCCGGAACAGCCGTGTTTACGCTTTTCGACGGTCAAAACCGTGAACAATGTGAGCGTTTGGTTTTCTTAAATTCCGCTAAGGTTTTAAATATAAAAATAGAAACCGACGAAGAAATATACGAGTCAAGCAAACAAGCAAAAGTAACAATTACCACCACCGACCACAACGGCAAACCGGTTGCCGCAAACATTGGGCTTGCAGTGGTTGATGAGCAAAATCTAACATTTGCCGACGACAAACAAGATAATATTGTGAGTTATTTGCTGTTTTCGTCGGAATTGAAAGGCGACATACAAGAGCCGTATTTTTACTTCAATCCCGAAGAAAAAAAGGCAAAAGAGGCGTTGGATTATGTAATGCTTACGCACGGTTGGCGGCGGTTTACGTGGCAAGAAGTGCTGCAACCAACCATGAAAATTACCGAAAAGGCAGAAGGAATACAAAGCATTTACGGCTACGTGCTCAACGAAAACGGACAGCCAGCCGATGCCGAAGTTTTTTTAATGGAAGCCGGTAGTACATATTCTTCCGAAGGAGAAATCAGCAGTGTGCGCACGAGCAACGGCTGTTTTGTGTTTCACAATATTAATCCGAATGGCAATGTTTTGTTCGTTACCACAAAATTGCCCAATCAAGTGTTTTTATTCAACGGAGAACCCATAATAGAAACATCGTGGAATGGTGCAAAATTTGGCGCAACGCTGAAAAAAGGATTGGAAGAAACGGGCGTGGTTGAAGAGAAAAAAGAAAAAGAAGAACGAACACGAACTGATTTTTATGAGGACGATTTATTTCTCAATCTTGACAGTCAAGCATTGGACGTGAAAGTTGTAATCGGCTACGGAAGCGCACGCCCCGAAGATGTAACCGGCAGCATTCTTCATTTAAGTGGTTATAGCGAACAAAGTTCGATGACTTCGATTGACCAAGCACTGCAAGGACGTGCCGCAGGTGTGCAGGTGCGTGCCAATTCAGGCGTTTCGGGCGAAGTTACCGATATTGTAATAAGCGGGCGTGCCTCCACCGGCGATGCTATGCCGCTTTACGTGGTCGATGGCGTAATTCAAGGCAATGAATTTAAAGGCGACCCATCGAATATTGCAAGTATTTATGTTTCGAAAGATGCTTCGGCAAATGCTATTTATGGTGCACGAGGTGCAAATGGCATTGTTTTTATTGCCACAAAAAACAATGAACTCAATACATATAATGAGCAGCAAAAATCGCGTTACGGCGGTGTGTTTGTTGAAACCGACAGCAAACGGAAATTTTACAGTTCCAAATCGGATTATTACAGAAATAATTTTTATAAAAATGAAAGCACTGCCTATTGGAATGGCAATGTACAAACTAATGAACAAGGCACAGCAGAAGTGAGTTTCTACAACAATTCCAATTCTTCAACCTATCGCATTACTGCCGAAGGTCATTCGCCCGCAGCGGGACTTGTGGGCGCAAGCACAAAACGAATTGTTACTCGCAAAGCGTTTTCGCTCGATACCAAATTACCGCTCTATGCTGCCGTGGGCGATGTGATAAACCTTCCCGTAATTGCCCGAAACGGCACAGAAGATACGCTCACGGCAGTTCTCGAATTTAAAAGCCGTTACTATATTTATAGAGATGTAACGGTTAAGAAAAAAGAGTGTTCGAAAAATCCGTTTAAAAAACAATATTCGTACAGCGTGGAAAAAGTGCGCAAAGACACAACCATTGTGCAAACCGCTACCGTTACAATACCGCCGCACGAAGCAGTAACGCATTTTTTTACGCAAAATGTTGAAAAGAATTGGTATGCGAATATTGTTATCGAAGGTACGGTTACAATTGGCACAACCAACAAAGGCAATCCCAAAGTGATAACCCAGCGCATTAACCGCTACGTACCCATTCGCAATATTTATTTTCCGTTTCAATACAGTTTTTCGGGGCGCAATGCCGGACAAACGCAAATGTTCGACCTGCCCAAACACGTAGAAGGCACTTTGCAAGCCGAAGCCCTGTGCTACACAAGCATGATTGACGAAATGACCGCCGGCATAGAAGGTATGGTGCGCAAGCCCTACGGCTGTTTTGAGCAAAAGCTGTCGAGCATTGCACCAAATATTTTTGCGTTGCAAATACTGAATTTTACAGAAAAAGAAACATGGAAAAAAAGCAGCATAATGAGTAATTTGCAAGAAGGCTACAAATCATTAGCCGCCTACGAAGTTCCCGAAACCGGCGGTTTTGAATGGTTTGGCGGTTCGCCTGCCAACGAAGTTTTGTCGGCGTATGCACTCGTGCAATTCCACGAAATGAAAAAAGTCGGTACTAATGTTGACGCTCAAATGTTGCAACGCACCAAAGATTTTATTTTGAGTAGAAAAGACAGCGTGGGCGGATTTACCCAAAACAAAGGCAGGTGGGGACGTTCGAGCGCGCCAACCGAAGTGAACAATGCCTATCTTGTGTACGCACTTGCCGAAACCGGCAACGGCAAAAAAATTGAAGAGCAATACAAAACCGCATTAACAGAAGCGTTTGAGAGCAAAAGCATGTACCGAATGGCGCTGCTTGCCAATGCTGCACACTCTATGGGCGATGCTCGAAATTATCACAAACTCATTGATGAGTTTCGAGAGTTTACGCAAAAAAAAGAACTCATAAATCTGCCATTCGATACCACCATTGTACGCACGTATGGCAATGGCGCACTCCGTGAAACTGCCGCATTTTGGCTTATGGCGCTTATGAAAAATGAAAACAACACAATTGTTGATACGGTTAGAGAAAAGTTTATAGATGGACTTATCGTAGAACGTATGATACAATATAATGTTGATACAACCTTAGTGTACAAATGCGTAGATTTTATAACCAAAGGCAGGAATTACGGCAGTTTTGGCAATTCGCAAACTACCGCCGTATGTCTGCAAGCATTATCAAAAACTGCCAAATTTTTGAGCGGTCAAAAAATAGAAGGGAATTTTTGTGTAACCACGAACGACAAAAAACGATGTCAATCACTCAAGCCAAACACCGCACAAATTGACATTGCTACTCTTTTACAAACCGGCGAAAACAAAATCGGCGTACAATTTACCGAAACCAAAGGATTTTTCCCCTACGCAGTAAACATTTCGTGGCAATCGGAAACGCCTCCCACAAGTCCGTTGTGTCCGCTTAGTTTGTCAACCGAATTAGCCACGCCAACGGTAAAAATAAACGAAACCATGCGCTTAAAAGTAACTCTGCAAAATACCGAAAACAAAGCCCAAGCAATGAGCGTAGCAATCATAGGCATTCCGGGCGGTTTGAGTCTGCAACCGTGGCAATTAAAAGAACTGCAAGAACAAAAAGTATTTGATTTTTACGAAATCATTAACGACAATTTGGTAATTTACTATCGTGAACTTGCGCCAAACGACACAAAAACCATAAATTTAGACCTCAAAGCAGAAATTTCGGGAACATACACCGGAATTGCCTCACAGGCATACATTTATTATATGGACGAACATAAATATTGGATTGATGGGTTTACGGTGAAAATTGAGTAAAAATAAAGGTTCAGACAAAAATTTAATATATTTGCCAACCAAAAATTCATACCAAGTTTATGACAACCGCATTTTTTGAACTGCCCTTTTTTGTGAATTTATTAATTCTGCTTGTAACAGCACGGCTTTTTGGCGAATTGTTTGAGCACTTTAAACAACCGGCAATGATTGGCGAAATACTTGCCGGCATAGTACTTGGTCCTACTATTTTCAACCTGATACACCGAACAAGCGAAATTCAAGTAGTTTCGGATTTGGGAATATTTTTGCTTATTATTATTGCCGGTCTTGAAGTGAATATCGACGAAATTTTGAAATCGGCAAAAGGGAAAAATCTCGTTATTTCAATTTCTGCGTTTTTTCTGCCTATTTTTAGTGGCTTTGCGGTGGGCTATTTCTTTGGTGTAGAAGCAATGACAGCCGTTTTTATAGGATTGTGCGTTGCTATCACGGCATTGCCCGTGAGTGTGCGTATTTTAATGGATTTGGGAAAACTCAATTCGAGTACGGGGCAGAAAATTATTTCGGTCGCCATTTTCGACGACGTATTGGCACTTACCATTTTAGGGGTTATTTTGAACGTGAAAGATAGCGATATGAGTTTTGCGTCTGTTTCACTGCAAGCTCTTATTTCTTTGGCGAAACTGCTGCTGTTTATTGCCATTATATCGTGCAGTTATATTTTGATAAAAAAAATATCGAAACGAGATAATTATATTGAAAATAAGATAGATAAACTTTTGTTACTTTTGAAGGGGAAAGAATTGTTGTTTTCACTTTTTTTTATTTTTATACTCATATTTGCTACTGTTACCGAATTATTGGGCTTTCATTTTATTGTCGGTGCATTTTTCGGTGCTATGTTGTTGAGCGAAAAAGTTGTAGGCAAAAAACATTTGGATTCCATTCACAATACCACCAACGGACTGGCTATGGGTTTCCTTTCGCCTATATTTTTTGCAGGCATAGGGCTTGAATTTAATATTTCGTCCATACACAATTGGTGGTTTTTGCTCGCAATTCTTGGTATTTCTTATTTTTCAAAAATCGCCGGCGGTTTCTTGGGCAGCAAAATTGCCGGATTGAGCAACAGAGTTTCGTTTACAATCGGCATAGGGCTTAATGCACGGGGAATTATGGAACTCGTAATTGCCAACATTGCCTACCAAGCGGGAATGATAAGTTTAGAGATTTTTTCGATGTTGGTTATTATGGGAGTGCTTACTACGCTTACTACGCCTGTTGCATTGAAGCGGTTTTTTTATGAGAAATAATCGTCTTGTTATAAAAATGACTATCCGCAATAGTACCTAAAATAAAAAAACTTCGTGTCTTTGTGTCTTTCTGTCTTCGTGTTCACTATAAAAGCGCGCAAGCGCGTAAAAAAATAAACACGAAGGCACGAAGACAAAAAGACACGAAGAGTAATTTTACAAAGATTTTTAAGATTAACAGGATTTATGAACAAAAAAGAGCCGAATACAACCTTCACATTCAAGGCAGAAATCCAAAAAGTTCCCGACATTGACGGAGCATACATTGCAATTCCTTTCGATATAAAGGAGCGTTTTGGCAAAGGTCGTTTGAAAGTTTACGCCACGTTCAACGGCGAACCTTACAGTGGAAGTATTGTGAATATGGGCATAAAAAACGCTGACGGTTCGGTTTGTTATATTCTTGGAATTCGCAAAGATATTCGGGCGAAAATTGGCAAACAAGTGGGCGATATGGTGGAAGTGAACATTGAGGTTGTTGAATTTTCTGGATTGCTTCACTTCGTTCGCAATGACGCTCTTTTGAGGGTTAGTGCAAATCAACAAAAAAGCGTCATTGCGAGGAACGAAGCAATCCATTTTTTCTAAA
>WQTX01000064.1 GCA_009786075.1 Bacteroidota bacterium
TAGCTATTAGGGAATAGGAACCCCGAAGGGCTCAACGAAGTTAATTAGGAGACAAGGGCGTAGGGGCAATCCCTTGTGGTTGCCCACTCAATAAAAACAGAACAAATAAATAATTAAAAATGAATACAATACAAATACACAACCAAGATTTTGAGTTGTACATTCCGGCGCAGGAGATTGAACGGCGCGTTGCCGAAATTGCCGGAGAAATCAATGCTTTGCAGTGCAAAAATGCGATAATAATATCGGTTTTGCACGGTGCATTTATGTTTACGTCCGATGTGTGCAAGCATTTGGAAAATTTGCCCGAAATACATTTTGTAAAAATTTCATCGTACAGTGGAATGTGTTCAAATAATGTGCCCACGCTTGATTTGGCGTTGAAAACCGGTATTGCCGGAAAAGATGTTTTCATTTTTGAAGATATTGTTGATTCGGGAGCCACAATTCGTCGAATTTATGATTATTGCACGCAGCGAGGCGCAGGCAGTATTCGCATAGCATCGTTACTTTTGAAACCGGCAGCGTATAAATTTTCGTTACCAATTGATTATGTGGGTTTTGAGATTCCCAATGATTTTGTGGTTGGTTACGGGCTTGATTACGATAACAAAGGGCGTAATTTGCCGGATTTATATAGAGTAGTGGCTTCGAGAACCTCAGCCACCGGCAACCCCGAAAATTCCGATAATCCGGTTGCTGAGGCTCTTGAAGCAAAATTTCGACAGTCTCAATGTCTCGCATTTTAAAATAGAAAACATTAATTATAAATAAATAAAACAAAAGCAATATGTTAAATTTAGTATTATTCGGACCTCCGGGTGCAGGTAAAGGCACTCAATCGGATTTGATAGTTGAAAAATACAACTTGATTCACATTTCTACGGGCGATTTGCTTCGTGCCGAAATAAAAGCGCAAACGGAATTGGGCACAATTGCCGCAGCGAAAATTGAAAAAGGCGAATTGGTGTCGGACGACATTGTAATTGGTATGATTAAAAATAAACTTGCTGCCAATCTCAATGCAAAAGGGTTTATTTTCGATGGTTTTCCACGCACCACGGCACAAGCCGAAGCGCTTGACGTGCTTTTAAAAGAAGTAAATATGAGCGTTTCGTGTATGCTTTCGTTGGAAGTGGAAACGCCCGAATTGTTGAAACGCTTATTAGAACGAGGAAAAGTTTCCGGCAGAGCCGACGACCAAGATGAAAGCATTATTATGAACCGAATGGCAGCATATAATTCTTCGACTTTGCCGGTAAAAGAATATTACAAAGCGCAAGGCAAACAGTTTGAAATTCAGGGAGTAGGGTCTATTCAGGAGATTTTTGAGAGTATTTGTGCGGTAGTAGCCCCCTAAATCCCCCTCAAGGGGGACTTTCTGAAGCAATAGAGAAGATTTGAATAAAATGAGATAAATAACAAATTAAACCACATTTCTTTCTCCTCCCCCTTGAGGGGGAGGTCGGGAGGGGGCTTTTACTATGTCAAACTTCGTAGATTATATAAAAATATTCTTCCGTTCGGGAAAGGGCGGTAACGGCTCAACGCATTTGCATCGCGATAAACTGACTGCCAAAGGCGGTCCCGATGGCGGCGATGGCGGTAGGGGCGGACACATAATTGTGCGTGGCAACGAAAATGTGTGGACATTGTTGGCTCTGCGCTACCAAAAACATATTTTTGCCGGCAATGGCGGCGATGGCAGCGGAGCCTGCCGCACCGGTGCGTTTGGCAACGATGTGTATATTGATGTGCCCTTGGGAACAGTCATAAAAAACGCCGAAACCGATGAGTTTGTGTGCGAAATAACCGAACACAATCAAGAGAAAATTGTAATTCACGGTGGACGGGGTGGTTTGGGCAATTGGCATTTTAAATCGGCTACAAACCAAACACCGCGTTACTCACAGCCGGGTGAAGAAGGTATTGAAGGTTGGTTTACACTCGAACTCAAAGTGCTTGCCGATGTTGGTTTAGTGGGCTTTCCCAATGCCGGAAAATCAACGCTTTTGAGCGTAGTTTCGGCGGCAAAACCAAAAATTGCCGATTATCCGTTTACCACGCTTGTGCCGAATTTGGGCATCGTTTCGTACCGAGATAAAGCCTCGTTTGTAATGGCTGATATTCCGGGAATTATAGAAGGAGCGCACGAAGGCAAAGGTTTGGGATTGCGGTTTTTGCGCCACATAGAACGCAATTCAATGTTGCTTTTTATGATTCCTGCCGACACAAAAAATATTTCCAAAGAATACGAAATTCTGCTCAACGAAGTACAGCAATACAATGCCGAACTGTTAGACAAACCTCGCCTGCTTGCAATTACCAAGAGCGATTGCATTGACGATGAATTGGAAACCTTGCTACAAGCCGATTTGCCGAAAGGCGTGCAAACGATTTTTATTTCGTCGATTTCGGGTAAAAATATTGTGGAATTGAAAGATGCGATTTGGAAATTGTTGCATTAATTAAAAAAAGATATTGTGTGCAGTATTAAATTAATCACTATAATTGCAAAAAAATAAGCAAATGAAAAAACTTCTTTTCCTTACCTTGTGTCTTGCAGCTTTCAGCCTAAAAATTTCGGCGCAGGAACGCATAGTTTTAGACCAAGTAATTGCCATAGTGGGTGACGAAATGATAAAAAAATCCGACATTGACAATCAAATGTATCAAATACGAGTGCTTTCGGGTGGTAAAACACAAACCGATGCCTGCGAATTATTTGAGGAAATGTTGATACAAAAAATCCTGTTGCACCAAGCGGTGCTCGATAGTATAACGGTAAGCGAGTCGGAAGTTGAAGGCGAAATCAGTCGCCGTGTAACAATGTTTTCCGGCGATGACGGTTTGGCAAAATTTGAGGCAATGTACGGAAAAACCGAACTCGAAATTCGTGCCGATTGGAAACCGCTTATTCGTGACCAGATTGTGGCGCAACGTGCGCAAAATAATATTGTGGGGTCAATTGAAATTTCGCCTAATGAGATTAAAAAATTCGCAGCCTCGTTGCCTGTTGACAGTTTCCCAATGGTTCCGGCAAGCTATGAATTTGCCGAAATAGTATTTAAAATAAAAACCGGTGCCGACGAAGATGCGGCATTGCGCAAAAAATTAGAAGACATTCGCCAGCGGGCATTGAAAGGCGAAAATTTTGCAAAATTGGCTGTGCTGTATAGCGACGACACCGAAAGTGCAAAACAAGGTGGTTTGTTGGGCGATTACGTTTCGCGTGGCGATTTGGTTCCTGAATTTTCGGCAGTGGCGTTTCGTTTGAAAGAAGGCGAAATTTCACGTGTTGTGAAAACAAATTTTGGTTACCATATAATACAACTAGTGGAAATAAAAGGAGAAAAAATAAAAGCGCGCCATATATTGATGCGTCCAAAAGCAACAATTGCCGCTATGCAAGAATTAATGCAACGTGCCGATAGCGTGTACCACCAAATAAAAGTCGATTCGCTTACATTTGAAAAAGCAGTACAACAATTTTCCGACGCTAAATCAAAATACAATGCCGGACGAGTGATGAACCCCTACACCGGCACAGCGCAATTTGAAGCAGAAATGATAGAGCCAACTATTTTGTACAGTCTTCGTACAATGCAAGTGGGCGACATTAGCGAGCCGCTATTGAGCTACGACGAAACCGGTATGCAAGTGTATAAAATTATAAAACTGCTCAACGTTACCCCCGAACACAAAGCAACGTTGCAAACCGATTATGCGCTTATCAAAGAAATGGCGTTGCACAACAAACGCGATGAAACATTTAAGCAGTGGCTCACAAAAAAACAGGAACGAACATTTATAAAAATACCACCGTCGGAATTTAGAAATTGTGAATTTAAACATAAGGGGTGGATTAAATAAAGAGCCCCCTAAATCCCCCTCAAGGGGGACTTGCTGAAGCAAAAACAAGAATACGATAAAAAATGACACAACAATAATAATTATAACACCGCTTTCTTTCTCCTCCCCTTGAGGGGAGGTCGGGAGGGGCTTTTATTATGGAAGAAACACAAATAAATATAGAATTGACAGAAGAAATAGCGCAAGGCGTATATTCAAATTTAGCAATTATTACTCATTCGAGCTCCGAATTTGTATTGGATTTTATACGAATGATGCCCGGTTTGCCCAAAGCAAAAGTGCAATCACGTATCATAGTAACTCCGGAACATACAAAAAAACTGTTTCTGGCATTGCAAGAAAATATTGCACGATACGAAGCGCAACATGGTACAATAAAAATTGACCATAATGCACCGCAAGTTCCTATTCCACTTAATTTTGGAGCGGGTACGGCGCAGGCGTAAGTGCCACCCGTCATTGCGGGCTTGACCCGCAATCTCCCCACCTATTTTCAGGAGATTCCTGCCTTCGCAGGAATGACGTAAAGAGATTTTAGACGTACTTTTATGAACATTCGCCGACATATTTTCGCCGATATTTATCGCAAAAATCTCACACAATCGCCCATTGTTTTTATTTGTATAGCTTTGCTGCTGGGCGTTGCCATGGCTCGAGGCGTTCCGTTTGCGTTGCATAACATGGCGGCATTTGCAATTATTGGCGCAAGTGCACTCATAAGCATTGTGTTGAGCGTAAAAATTTCTTCAATAAAAGCGCCTCTATTATGGTTGTGGTTTTTCATTTTCGGGTTTTGTTTTTCGCAAGCCTACAATTCTTCATTCCACCCGTTGCTCGGCAAGCAAACTATTGAAGCCGAAATTATAAGTCCACCGCAAGAAAAGGCAAAAACCTACAAGTGCGAAATCTTGACCGGTAATCCCAAAACCAAAAGCATTATATATATTAAGAAAGACACGGCAAGTGCCGCACTCTGCATGGGCGACCGCCTGCAATTAACCGGCGTGTTCAACGAAATTACCAATACCGCCGAAAGTTCATTCGACTACAAGGCGTATTTGGAAAGCAAACATATTTTTTCAAGTGCTTACATAACGGCTGCAAATTGGGAAAAAACCGGCAATTGCCAAAGTTTGCAATCAACTGCCATAGAATGGCGTAAAAAAATGGTTGCAGTTTTAGAACAAAACCATTTGTTACAAGAGAGCGTTGGCACACTTGCTGCCTTAATTTTTGGCGATACCTCAATGCTCGAAAGCTCGATCATACAAGCATATTCGGCAACAGGTGCAATGCACGTATTGTCGGTTTCAGGCTTGCATGTGGGCATTGTGTCGGCTATGCTGATGTTTATTTTATCGTTTGTGCCGCAACGATTTCAAGTTTTCAAAATCATCATTGCTCTAACCGGTATTTGGCTCTACGCCTTTGTTGCCGGACTTGTGCCGCCGGTTTTTCGGGCAGCGGCAATGTTTAGTGTTGTAAGTATTGGAGTTTGCCTCAATCGCAGTACAAGTATTTACAATTCGCTTGCCGTTGCAGCCCTCATTAGTGTAATTATGGAGCCCAATTGTATAGTCGATATTGGATTTCAACTTTCGTATTTAGCAATTGTTAGCATTGCGTATTTTGGCAATAAAGTACAAAATATAGCAAGTTTCAACAACAAAATTTACGCCTACATTTGGGGAATTGTGGCTATGAGTATTGCCGTACAAATTATCACGTTGCCCATTACCATTTATTATTTTGGCGTAATTCCAACCTATACTTTGCTTACCAATATTTTGATTGTGCCGCTTTCGTTTGTGGTGGTAATTGTGTGTGTGGCAACGCTTATTGTAGGCAGTATTCCGTTGCTTGGCGTTGGCGTGTCGTGGCTGCTCAATTATAGCTGCACATATTTAGACCACGTGATTGCCTCAATTGCAAGTTTTCCGCATGCGCAAATTCCTGTGTATTTGTCAAAATTTGGTCTTGTGCTTATTTGTTCGCTTGTTATAATTGGTATGCTGTGGTTGGAATATCGCAGGCATTTGCGTATTGAGCGAATGATTGATGAGGAATAGTTCAACTTTTATATCAAAAAAAATAGAAATTTGAGTATATTTGTCCAATTATTAAAATCTATCATTATGAGAAAAGTACTATTTTTATTATCATTACTGTTGTTGGTGTCATTTGCTAACGCACAAATTGTTGAAAATAATCAAAATATTGAAAACAAAGAATTTCAATCATACAGAGTTGGAATGTTAAACATACGTGATTATTCTGGAAACTATTTCATAAAAGCATCTAATAATTTAATATTGGGAACATCTTTTGCTGCGGCAGCAGGTTTATTTGCTGTATTTCCAATTACAAAAAGGTCATATACAAATGATGCTGGAGTATTGGTAAAGGAAAAAAGTTACGCAATGTCCTATGCTTTTGGTGCTGCGAGTTTAGGTTTTGTATGTGTGGCTTTTCCTCTCAATCTAAAAAAAGCAGGTAAAGCGTTGAATGTTGAAAACGGCAGATATACAACAAGAATAATTTTCAATTAAAAAAAGCGAATAGCAGTAAAATGTTCCCCATTCAATCCATACGCGCCGATTTCCCAATTCTCGCCCAGCGCATACACAACAATCCTTTGGTGTATTTCGACAATGGCGCCACTACGCAAAAGCCTCAATGTGTGATAGATGCAATTGTTGATAGCTACACACGCACCAATAGCAATATTCACAGAGGTATTCACTCGCTGAGCCAATGTTCAACCGATTTGTATGAACAAGCTCGTGAGCGAGTGCGAAAATTTATTAATGCTCCGCATGGTCGAGAAATAATTTTTACTAAAGGCGTAACCGAAAGCATCAATTTATTGGCGTGGTCGTTTGGCGAAAAATTCATTCACGAAGGCGATGAAATAATTGTTTCGACTATGGAACATCATTCTAATTTGGTACCGTGGCAAATGTTATGCGAACGCAAAAATGCAAAACTTCGCTTTATTCCGTTTTTCGAGAACGGCGAACTTGATATTGAATGTTTCAAAACCTTACTCAACGAGCGCACGAAATTAGTGTCTGTTACCCACATTTCCAATACGTTGGGAACGGTCAATCCTATAAAACAAATTATTGATTTGGCTCATGCGCAGGGTGTGCCGGTGTGTATTGACGGAGCGCAATCGGTGCAACATACGGCAATTGATGTGCAAGCCCTTGATTGTGATTTTTTTGCATTTTCGGGGCATAAAATTTATGCACCAACAGGCATTGGCGTGCTGTGGGGCAAAGAACAATGGCTCAATGATTTACCGCCATATCAAGGTGGGGGAGGAATGATAAAAACTGTAACGCTTGCGCATACCGATTTCAACGAAATTCCCTTTAGATTTGAAGCCGGAACGCCCGATTATGTCGATGCTCACGCGCTTGGCGTTGCACTCGAATATGTGCAATCAATAGGAATTACCGGAATTGAGCAGCACGAAACCGAATTACTCAATCATGCAACAAAACGTTTGCAAGAAATTGACGCTGTGCGCATTATAGGAACTGCGGCGCACAAATCGGGCGCAATTTCATTTGTGGTAAACAATGCGCACCCTGCCGATATTGGTATGATTTTAGACAAAAAAGGCATTGCCATTCGCACCGGCACGCACTGCACCGAACCTGTGATGCAATTTTACAATATTCCTGCTACGGCACGGGTTTCATTTGCCATGTACAATACGCTTGACGAGGTTGATTTTTTTGCTGATACTTTGCGGAAAGTTGTGAGAATGTTTTAGGGTACTCCTAAAATTATTTTATACCTTTGTGCAAATTAATTGAATTGCAATGTCCATCAAAAAATTCATAGACTTAGACGAAGTACTTCGCACAAAAAATCCTCGTTTATACAAATTTCTACCACGTTTTGTGCTCTCTTGGCTCAAACGAATTATTTGTCAAGACGAAGTAAACGAAACACTTACCAACCTCGAAGGCTTGGAAGGTGTTGAAAAAATGCAAGGTTTTTTGAAACTCGAAAATATTACGCTTGTTTTGCATGGCAAAGAAAATGTTCCTGAAACGGGCAGATTTATTTTTGCCTCAAACCACCCGTTAGGCGGTGCTGATGGTATAATTTTTATGGCTGCCGTGTCGCATTTTTTTGCAAATATTAAATTTTTGGTAAACGATATTCTTTTATTCTTGCCCGATGTTCAAAATATTTTTGTGCCGCTCAACAAACACGGCAAACAAACTAAGGCAGCGGTAGAAGCAATAAATAAAGAATACGAATCAGATAATCAAATACTTATATTTCCGGCAGGATTGGTTTCGCGCAAGCGGAAGGGCAGGATTGCCGACTTAGAATGGAACAAATCATTTGTGAATGCTGCAAAAAAATACGAGCGAGATATAATTCCTGTGTATATTGATGGTCGTAATTCAAAATTCTTTTATAACTTAGCCAACGCTCGGAAGTTTTTGGGCATACGAGTGAATATTGAAATGTTATTTCTTGTAAGTGAGATGTTTAAGCAAAAAAATAAAACGATACATATTTATTTTGGAACGCCGGTTTCTTACAAAAATTTGACAAATACGCATTCGCCTGCCGGGTGGGCGCAAAAAATAAAAGAACAGGTGTATGCCTTGAAACAATAATTCTATGGAAGAAATTATACAACCAATAGAGCGAGAAAAAATACGAGCCGAACTGACTCACGATAAATTTTTGCGAAACACAAGTTTTGGCTCTTGCGAACTTTACACAATAAATAATAGCAATTCGCCCAATATTATGTTGGAAATTGGTCGTTTGCGCGAAATAGCATTTCGCCAAGCAGGCGGCGGAACGGGCAAAGCTGTTGATTTAGACGAATTTGACACCGACACTCGCTACGAATACCAGCAATTGATAGTGTGGGAACCTGCTTCCGAAGCAATTTTGGGCGGCTACCGCTACGTACTGTGCCGTGATATGCAAGATGCCGCCGGCAATTACCACTTGGCAACCGATGAATTGTTTGATTTTTCGGAAAAATTCAAAACCGAATATTTACCGTCGGTTATAGAATTGGGGCGCTCGTTTGTGCACCACGAATACCAATCGGGCGAGAAAAAACGTAAAGGAATTTTTGTACTCGATAATTTGTGGGAAGGTTTGGGGGCTGTGGTAGCGCAAAATCCCGATATTAAATATCTGTTCGGAAAAGTTACTATGTATTTACAATTCCCCAAATTGGGACGTGATTACATTTTGTATTTTATGAAAAAACATTTTGGCGACACGGGACAATTGGTGTTGCCCAAAATGCCGTTGCCCTTCCATTACCCCGAAGAAGAATTGGCAGCCGTTTTTACCGGCGAAACTATGGAAGAGGATTATAAAATCCTGTTCCGCAAAGTGCGTGAGGAACATCACAATATTCCGCCGCTCATTAGTTCTTATATTGGATTGAGCACTACTATGAAAAGTTTTGGTACCGCGCTTAATTCGCATTTTGGCGATGTGGAAGAAACCGGTATTTTGGTTACCATTTCGGAAATTGAACCGAAAAAATTGGAGCGGTATGTGTATTCGTTTGTTAAGATAATGTAAAGCCCCACCCCTAAATCCCCTAAAGGGGACTTGCTGAAGCTCTTGATGAAATTTTTAATTTTGTGTATGACACAGGTTGCAAATTTGCGATAAATAACGGGTTAAACCACTGCTCTAAAAGTCCCCCTTGAGGGGGATTTAGGGGGTTCTCTTCCCCTTAAAAAATCGTTTCAAAATTTCCTCACATTCCGTTTGCATCACGCCTTCTATCACTTTGGTTTTAGGGTGCAAAATCTGTTCTCGCAATTGCGAAATTCCTCGTTTTTGGTCGTGAGTGCCAAACACAATTGTTCCAATTTGCACCCAATACGATGCACCGCCGCACATAATGCAGGGTTCGAGCGTTACATACAACGTTGCTTGTTGCAAATATTTTCCACCCAAATAATCGCTTGCTGCCGTAAACGCCTGCATTTCGGCGTGTGCCGTAGGGTCGTTTAAGGTTTCGGTAAGGTTGTGCGCTCGGGCAATTATTTGATTGTCAAGAACGATAACAGCACCTACGGGAACTTCGTCTTTTGCAAAGGCGAGTTCGGCTTGCGCGAGGGCTTGTTTCATGAAATATTCGTGGGAAAACATGAGAGTTAAAATAAATCCGAATGAGAACCTGTATTTGTTAAAGTAATGACAATTTTATTTTTGTCAATTTTCCAAATCAACAACCAATCGGGCTCTAAATGAGCCTCCCAATGATTGGAAAAATTGCCGTGCAGTTTGTGTGTTTTGTAAGGAACTACCGGCAGAGTACCTGTTTCTCCCAATATTTCGATAGCCGTATTCATAATATCGGCACTTTTACCGCGCTTCATCATCAATTTGAGTTGCTTTTTGAACTCGTTGGTGTAGTCAATTTCAAACATTATCCTAAAATTTCAGCAACTGCATTTTTGTGATTTACAAGTCGGGTAACACGTCCTTTTTTTTCATCGTCCAATGCCCTTTGCATAGACTTTGAAATAGTTGTATTTTTTTCAACTTTGGCAAAAGGCACATTCAACACCGTTGCCAAATTTTCAAATAAATGAATAAATTGTAAATTATTTGTAGATACTGTTAGTGTTGTCATAATTTCTATTTTTTAGAATTAAGATTTTACAAAAATACTCTTTTTTTCTCGAAAAAGCAATACATATTCGTTTGCCGGTTGAAACCAAAATCTTCTATTTTTTCACTTCCTCTTTGATACAAATACAAAGCTCATCAAGTTGCGCCTGCGAAATTTTTGTAGGACATTCCGCCATAAGGTCTTTCGCAGCATTGTTTTTCGGAAATGCAATCACATCACGTATACTATCGCAGCCGCTTAAAATTGAAACAAAACGGTCGAAACCAAAGGCTAAACCGGCGTGAGGCGGTGCTCCGTATTTAAAAGCTCCCATTAGAAATCCGAATTGCGCTTCGGCTTGTTCGGGAGTGAAACCGAGTAACGAAAACATTTTTGCTTGCAACTGCGCATCGAATATACGAACCGAACCGCCGCCGATTTCACTGCCGTTTACCACAAAATCGTAGGCATTTGCCCGCACATCTTTTGGATTGGAGTCGAGTAGGGGAATGTCTTCGGGTTTGGGTGAAGTAAATGGGTGGTGTTTTGCGTAGAGGCGTTGTGTTTCTTCGTCCCATTCAAATAATGGAAAATCAACAACCCACAGCGGAGCAAATTCTTCTTTATTGCGCAAGCCCAAGCGATTGCCCATTTCCAAACGCAATTCGCATAAAGCATTGAGTGTATGGTCGGTATCGCCCGAAAGCACAAGCAATAAATCGCCCGATTTTGCGCCGCATTGTTTGCCTATTTCATGCAATTCTTCGGCAGAATAAAATTTATCAACCGATGATTTTATGGTGTGGTCGGTATTGTATTTCACATACACCAAGCCTTTTGCGCCTATTTGCGGACGTTTTACCCAATCGGTCAAAGCGTCTAAATCTTTGCGCGAATAGTCGGAACAGCCGTGTGCTACAATTGCGCCAATGTACTGTGCGCTATCAAAAACTGAAAAACCTTTGCCTTTGAACGCATCGGTAAGGTCTTGCAATTTCATGTCGAAACGAATATCGGGTTTGTCGCAACCGTAGTATTTCATGGCATCGGCGTAGGTCATTTGTGGAAAATCGTAGTTAAATTCTATACCTTTGGCATTTTTGAAAATAAATTTTGCCAATCCTTCAAACATTGCAAGTACATCTTTTTGTTCCACAAACGACATTTCGCAGTCAATTTGCGTAAATTCCGGCTGACGGTCGGCACGCAAATCTTCGTCGCGGAAACATTTTACGATTTGAAAATATTTGTCGATTCCACCCACCATAAGCAATTGCTTGAACAACTGTGGTGACTGTGGCAACGCATAAAATTGACCGTGCCACACACGAGAAGGAACCACAAAATCACGAGCACCTTCGGGCGTTGAGCCAATCAACACCGGCGTTTCAACTTCAAGAAAACCTTGTTTATCAAGATATTGACGAATAGACTGCGCCATACGATGACGAAGTTCCAAATTATTGCGTATCGGATTTCGACGAATGTCCAAATAACGGTATTTCATACGCAATTCCTCGCCGCCGTCGGTATCGTCTTCTATGGTAAACGGTGGTAAATCGGCTTTGTTCAATATGCGAATTTCCTGTGCCTCAATTTCAATGTCGCCGGTAGGATTGTTGGCATTTTTGCTTTCACGTTCTATAACTGTTCCTTGCACTTGAATTACGTACTCACGTCCAAGTTGGTTCAATTGTTCTTGCAATTCGGCATTGTTTGCGCCGTTGGCAATTACTTGTGTTATGCCGTAGCGGTCGCGCAAATCCACAAAAGTCATACCGCCAAGTTTGCGTACTCGTTGCACCCAACCGCTTAATGTTACCGTTTTTTTTACGTGAGAAATTCTTAATTCGCCACAGGTATGTGTTCTATACATAGTATTTTTGGTTTTAATAATTCATGACAAAAGTACAAATTAATTGTAAATTATTATACCTATGATAAAAATAGATAAAATGCCTACGGCGATAAATGTGCTTCGCACGATAAAAGAGATAAAAATTTATCGGCGAAGCCATTTATCAGCGTAGCGTTTTATCTATGCAAAAATGGCAGAGTGCTATAAGTTTTTAAATTCACATCGCTATACTATGGAAAAAGTGTATATTTGTTCTATAAAACTAAAAAACTTTCAATTATGGAACAAGCAAATTTAGGCATAGGCTCACGAGTGCAGCACAAAGGGTACGGCGTAGGCGTGGTAACACAGGTAAAATCAAATTCGTATATCATTACATTTATTGATTATGGGAATCGAGAAATTGAGAAAAGTTACGAAGGTTTGGAAATTATAGACCTTTTGGAACCGGCAGACGATTTGATAAGTTTTGAAACAGTTGAATTGACGTTGACAAAAATTTTGCGCAAATTTTCAGATATTCAAGAAACTGTGCCAATAAGCGAAAAATGGAGTGGGGGAATGCTGATTTTAAAACCGGCAAATCCGGAATTAAAAGCCTACGAAATGCCAATTTCAACGTTTTTCAATAAAATTATTATGATTCGCGACCGCTTGCGTGTGATGGAACAAAAAATAAATACAAGCAGCATAAGCGACGAAGAAAAAATTGTACTCCAACAATATATTACCCGTTCGTATGGTAGTTTGACGTCGTTTAATATTCTGTTTAAGAATAAGTCTGAAGGATTTGTGGGTGAAAGTTCAAGTAAATAAAAAAACTAGATTGCTTCGCTCCGCTCGCAATGACGCTCTTTCGAGAGTTGGCACAAACCAACAAAAGAGCGTCATTGCGAGCGGAGCGAAGCAATCTATAAATTAGAAATTCCACTATGTTTCCACCGGATTACAACACTATCGAAAAAAAGCGAATCCTCTACGCCCTCGTATTTCCGCTATTGTTTGTGGCAGTGCTTTGGCTTGTGTTTGTTGTGGAACACAGTTTTAATCTTGATTTTAATCATTATGGCGTGTTGCCTCGCACGGTAGAAGGTTTGAAGGGAATTGTGCTTTCGCCGTTTTTACATTCAAGTGCTATGCACCTGTTTTCCAATAGTGTGCCGCTTGTGGTGTTGGGCTGGTGTTTGGTGTATTTTTATCGTGATTTGGGGTATCGGGTTTTTCCTTTATTGTGGCTGTTGTCGGGCATTTTTACATGGTGCATAGGGCGCAATGCGTGGCACATTGGGGCAAGCGGATTGACCTATTCCCTTGCATTTTTCTTATTTTTTAGCGGTATTTTGCGCCGCCATATTCCACTTATGGCGGTTTCGCTTATTGTGGTTTTTTTATATGGTAGTATTGTGTGGGCAATGTTTCCCACCGCCCAAGTGATAGACCCCACTATTTCGTGGGAAGGTCATTTGGCGGGTGCACTAAGCGGACTTTTGTGTGCGTTGCTGTTCCGTAAACAAGGACCGCAAAAACCAATTATTGAGGAAGAACCGGAAGAAGAAGAGGAAATAGGGGACGAGGTTGTAGTTGACGAGGAAACGAGGAATTTGTCAGTAGAGACGTAGCGGCTACGTCTCTACAATGTTTCCAACGCCTGCGCAATATCATTTTTCAAATCCTCAAAATTTTCCAAACCAACCGAAAAACGAATAAGCGTATCGTCAATACCGGCAGTTTTTTTCATTTCGGGTGTAAAACTGCAATAAATTGTTGATTCGGGGTGGATTGCGAGGGTTTTGTTGTCGAACAAATTAGTTGCCCGGCGCACAACTTTGAGGGTGTCCATAAATGTATAGCACTCTTTTTTCGAGACTAAACTAAGCGTAAACATTGCGCCCGGATTTCCGGTAAATAATTCATCAGAAAGTTTTTTATACGGTGAACTTTCGAGTTGTGTGTAACCAATATTTACAACTTTTGGGTGTTTTGAAAAATATTCAGCTAATTCATACGCTGTACGGCTCATACGCTCGTAACGTACTTGTAACATTTCCATTCCCAACGATTGCATATATGCCGTATCGGGGCACATGGTTGCGCCCAAATTACGCATCACTTCGCTACGAATTTTGTGCGTAAATCGTGAAACGCCTTTCGGTTCGGGCATTGCGGCAAGTCTTTGGTTTTTCGTCCAATCGAAAGTACCGTAATCTACAATCACACCGCCAAGGCTTGTTGCGCCGCCCGAAATATATTTTGTGGTTGAAACTACTTCAATATCAATGCCTGCTTTCTTGGCATTGAAGGCGCACCACGGAATAAGCGTGGTATCTACAATCATAGGAATATTTTTAGCTTTCAGAATTTTTGAAATCTTTGGAAAATCGGCAATTTCCATGTGTGGGTTGGTAATCAATTCGGCAAAAAATCCACAGGTGTTTTCGTCAATTGCTGCCGCAATTTCCTCTAAATTATTGGTATCAACAAAACGAACTTCAACGCCAAATGCACCTAAAGTTGATTTAAAAAACGAAAACGTGTTGCCAAACAATCGCGGCGATGATACAATATTGCAACCGGCGTATGCAATCGTCATAAACGTATGACTAATTGCAGCCATGCCCGTAGCAAGCGCAATCACGCTTTCGGCTCCCGATGCGGCTTGAATTTTTTGCTCAAAATGCTCAACTGTTGGATTTGAAATACGAGCATACGTATGTGCCGGAATTTCGCCCCGAAAAGCCGCTTCAATTTCTTCGGAAGTGGCAAATTCAAAGGCTGTGTTGCGATAAATTGGGAAGGTAATACTTCCGTGCGCGTCGGGTTTTTGAAAGTTGGTGTTGATTATGTTTGTTGAGAAAGACATTGTAATTATGAATTATTATTGTTCATTGCTATAAATAATTTTTAAATCGTTCATAATGTGCGGTTTAAGTTTTTGGTTGATATATTTTTTCGAAACCAAATCAACTTTTCTATTCAATTTTTCTTCTAAACTGTTTTTAATGCGCACAAGATTGAGCAAACCTACCGAATTTTTTAGCTGATACAATATATCAATATCGCTTTTTTCGGTATTTTCGCCACGAGCCGTAGAGCCAAACACACCTATTTGCACAGGATTAAATGGCAAAATCGTGTTGATAATTATATTTTTTTGTAATTCGTTTATCATAGCACAAAGGTATGAATTATTAATTATTAATTATGTGAATCACGAGTTAAAACCTAATTTTCACCTAATTTTTTTACAAAACACCCTCAGTAACAAAGAAATTTTCCTCAAAAGTAACCTAATTACCTAATTTTTCCTTGTTGAATTAGGTAATTAGGTTGAGGTAAGTATCGTTTAGGGTTACTTAGGTTGTTTCGTTTGTGAAATTAGGTCAAAATTAGTTTTTTTTTTCATAAAATATCATTTTTCAACTCGTGATTCGCATTGTTAATTATTCATTGTTCATTAAATTATCACTCCCCCCGCAATCACATCATTACCTTCATAAAACACGGCAGATTGCCCGGGCGTAGGAGCCGATACTTTTTCAGGAAAATTCACAACGCAGCCGTCAGCGGTAAGTTGAATTACTTCGCAGGGAACGGCAGGCGAATTGTAGCGGATTTTTACCATTAATTCTTTGTCGGTTGGAAATTCGGTATATTTCTGAAAATTAAGGTTAGTAACGTGTATGCTGTCGGCAAGCAAATCGTCTTTTGTACCGAGTGTAACGGTGTTTGTAATGCTGTCAATATGAGTTACATACGCCGGTGTTCCAAGCGCAATGCGCAAACCTTTGCGTTGCCCGATGGTGTAAAACGGAAAACCGTCGTGTTGTCCGAGAATTTTTCCTGCGGTGTTTACAAAATTTCCTTTGCCTTGCAAATCAGCTAAATGAGGAAGTTTTTTTCGTAAAAAACTCCGGTAATCATCATCGGGAATAAAGCAAATTTCTTGACTTTCACGTTTTTGAGCTAATTGTGTAAAACCTCGTTCCTCGGCAAGTTCTTTTATTTCGCTTTTTTTGAATTTTCCCAAAGGAAACATTGTGTGCCGCATTTGCTCTTGGCTCAAATTCCACAGCACGTATGATTGGTCTTTCGATTCATCGGCAGCTTTGGTAAAATAATAGCGATTATTGAGTTCGCTAATTTGTGAATAATGTCCGGTAGCAATGTAATCGCAACCGAGTTCGTGGGCTTTTGCAAGCATTGCCGCAAATTTCACATTCGGATTGCACACCACGCACGGGTTGGGCGTGCGAGCCGTAATGTAATTAAGTATAAAATCGGCAACAACGTGCTCTTGAAATAATTCCTGTACATCGACCACATAATGAGGAACGTCAAGTTTTTTTGCAAATTCCTGTGCATCGGCAATAGCTTGTGAACTTCCGCAACCGGCAGAAGTTTCGGCATAGCCTTCGGCAACAGCGTCCCACATTCGGAGTGTGATGCCCACCAAATCGTACCCCTGCTCTTTCAAAAGCAGTGCGGTTATCGAACTGTCGATGCCGCCGCTCATTGCTACTGCTATTTTTTTAGTCATTGCTAAAAGGTTGTTTTGCTTTGTTATCGAAATGCGCATTACGGTAATGTGCATTTCGATAATACAAATATAGTGATAGATTTGAATAATACAAATTATTTTTTCGGTAATTCTACTTTAACACATTAGCAAAAACCTAATTTTCACCTGATTTTCTAAACTAAACAACCTAAGTAACAGATAAATTTCACTCAGAAAGTAATCTGATTACCTGATTTTTCCTTGTTTAATCAGGTAATCAGGTTTTGGCTTGGTATCATTTTAGGTTACTTAGGTTGTTTTGTAAAAAATCAGGTGTAAAATTAGGTTTTTAACCCGTGATTCACATTATTATCATTTTTATTGTTCCACTACCATTTTACCACTCAACGAAAACACAACTTTACCTACTCCATAAGTTAAATCGCAAAATGAAATAATAATTGTATCGTCTTTTTCACGATTGATATACACCGGCAATCCCGAATCGACGCGGTATCTTTGACCTCCACTATTAATTCGCACAACCACATCGTTGGGTTTGCCATCAAAAGGGTTAATTTCAGTGGTGGTAGTGTATATGCCGGTAATAGGAGGCTGTTTCAAAAAAGCAATTGTAATTTCGGGCTGCCATAAGCCATAAGCAGCCGTAACGGTATATTCGTATGAATTGTACGAAGCCCATGGGTTTGCTGTGTAAATTCGCGGGGGATTATCGAAATTTACCACCTCTTCTGTTACTTGATTTTCAATTAAGCTACTTTCACACGGTGCTTCGGGAGCTTTAAAACGCGACACGGTACATTCAATAACACCGCCCTCTGCAATGCCTGTTTTGGTAATTATAAATGCTTTGAAATAATAAATTGAATTTTGTTCGATGTTTTTTATGGTTGTATAAAATGTGCCATCTTCATACATTTCATTCACTAATGTTTGATTTTGAACGATTGATTTCGGAGCTGTATCTTGCGCATAGCAAAAACCAAGGGCGTATATTCCGCTATTGCCGTCGTCAATTATTTTACCGGTAAGAATAATTTCTTTGTCGGAAATTTCTGCCGAAATTGTTTCTACCTTAGGCAAACGAAGATAGGCATCTTTGTTACAATTTGTGAGCAATACAACTGCTATTATATATAAAATATTCTTTTTCATACCTGTTAAAAATAATAAATTCCACATAAAGAAACTGCTGTATAGGGAAATCCTTTTGAATTACCGAATATAAAATCCCAATTATAGCCTGCGGTAAGTTGAAATGTCCACCATTTTATATCATACACAAGTCCTGCTTTGGGGAAAAGCGAAACAGTAGCTCCAAAGTGAGAATCTTCGGTATATTGCCCGAAATAATCGGGGAAATAGGTGCTATACTGAAACGATTCGCTATTCCCTCTCAATTCCAAACCTACTATGGGACTCAATGCTGTTTTAAGAATTTTACATTCGGTTATAAATGCTCCGTAAAATAAATGCACGAGGTTATTTTTAAATCGTTGTTCGCCGGGAAAATAAGCATTTTCGCTCTGACTCATAGTTTGCCAAGTATCAACAAAACTGTATTTAAAAATAGGAAAAGCGTCCATAGTAGTCATCAAAGGCGCATACCCGAAAGAAATTCCCCAACGCCAACGACATTCTAAGTTAGGATTTATGCTGTTGCTAAAAAGAATTCGATACGTAAGCGCAAAACCCGGCGAAGGTTTGATTGTAAAACCAAATTCAGTTTTGGGATTGGGGCGAATAAGCGACACTTCTAATTGTGCTTGGCTTGTTGCTGATAGTGCTAATAAGGCAAAGACCGTTAACAGTAATTTTAGTTTTTTCATTTTTCTGTAAAATTTGTTAATTACTCTTTTACCGGGCGTATTGATAGTCCATCAATACGTGTGTTATAATATTCTTGTATTCCTGTTTTTTTTCCGTAGAATTTGTCAGCGAAATTTAAAAAATAAGCGTCCCGCTTACGGCATGCCGTACTACTCCAGTAAGCTCCTCCTCCTTTTGCAAGTTCGCCAAAACTGTTGTATGGAATGGATTGGTATCCCGTTCCTACTTTTATATTCCGATTTAAAGAAGCATAACGCTTACCAACAGCAGGAAGAAAAATAGATGCGCCGGTGGCTTTATCGGTAAATTTGCGTCCACCAACACCATTTTGAATAACCCATTCGTTTTTTACTTTCGTTTCATCACACAAACTATGAATTTCTGCTTGGGTAGGAACGCGCCATCCTTTCGGACTTGGGTCATTGGCTTTTTCCCATGTAGTACCTTGAGGAATTGAATAGTCCCAAGAGGGAAAAGTAGTAGTAGTATCATCATAACCTTTTTTTCTGTTCCATTGATAGTAATAACCTCCACTTTCGGGCGTAGCGGCAAATGTACCCGGCTTGTCCACATTACAGGTAGCCCATTTTACACCGTTTATTACTACACCTTCGTCTGTTGTTTTTTGTGCATACGCACCAAAGCCTATTGTAAGGCTCACTGCAATTGTTAGAATACTTTTTTTCATTTTGTAATTATTGTTTAAAATTAGAGTTCAGACGAATAAAAAAACCGCATCGAAAGTTAAACTTTCAATACGGTATATAGTTTTTTAAATATTAGATATTGCGTAAATTGCTGGTAATGAGTAAATTACCCCCCCCCCGTAAATAAGGCTTAAAACGCTTATTTGTAAGGAGTTAGTGCAATG
>WQTX01000065.1 GCA_009786075.1 Bacteroidota bacterium
GCTTTGAAAGGCGAAAATCGTCCGGTAAAAGAATTGGAATCGCGGGCTTTGACGTTGGCGGCATTCGGTTGTATAGATTTAATTGTTCCTTTTGCCGAAGAAACACCAAAAAAATTAATTGAAACTCTTGTGCCTCATGTGCTTGTAAAAGGCAGCGATTACAGCGTGGAATCTATTGTTGGAGCCGATGTGGTGCTTGCACACGGCGGCTCGGTACGCACGATTGATTTTGTACAAGGATTTTCTTCAACAAATTATTGCAACAAAATGTAGGATTTTGATTTGAAATATATTACTTTTGGCAGTTTCAATAGTAAAACCACATAATATGATAAAGAAAATCACATTTATAACAATTATTGCAAGCGTACTTGTATCTACCTTGTCGTGTCAAAAATCAACAGAATTGATGGTTGTAGGCAAGTGGCTTATCGACCACGTGGGCGCTCCCAGTGACAGACGCGGTGCTTATTGGGAATTTGATGCGAGCGGAGGTGTAACGTTCTTTTTTAATCCGGAAGGCGAAAAAAATGGTTTTTGCAAAGGCGATTGGAAAGTGAAAAAAGCTATGCTACGCCGCTATATTGAAATAAAAGTAACCGAAACGTATGGCGAAATAGATGGAAATAGCGATTTAACAGGTTCGTGGCGTGTAGATTTTTTGAATAATCGTAAAATGGGCTTAGTGCGCGTTGCTTGTCCCACTTGCCCTACCGAAGGGGAATCCTACATTCGCCGTGATTTTACAAAAATGAAATAATTTTTCAGCGGTGGCAAAACAAAAAACCGTTTTTATATGCCAATCGTGTGGTGCACAATCGCCAAAATGGATTGGTAAGTGCAATTCGTGCGGAGCATGGAATTCGTACGAAGAAGAAATTGTGCAGGCAAGCAGCAGCGGTGTAAAAGCGGTAAGTTATGTTTCAACGCACAAACCGGTGGCGCTGCACACCGTGCAAACGCACAGCATAGAACGCATAGATACTCATATTCATGAACTTAATCAGGTAATGGGCGGCGGTATTGTGCCCGGCTCGGTTATTTTGCTGGGCGGCGAACCCGGCATTGGAAAATCCACTTTATTATTACAAGTTGCTGTGTCGTTGCAAAAAAACGTACTCTATGTATCGGGCGAAGAAAGTGCACAACAAATTTTTCTGCGTGCAAAACGCCTCAATATTAATTCGACCAATTGCACAATTTACACCGAAACCAACGTTGCGGCAATTATTGACCAAATCAAAGAATTGAAACCGGAACTGGTAATCATAGATTCGGTGCAAACACTCCGGCACCCCGATATTGACTCCACGCCGGGCAGTATTTCGCAAATACGCGAAACATCGAATTTGCTTATAGAACTTGCCAAGCAAACGCATATTCCCATGATGCTTATAGGGCACATAAATAAGGAAGGCAGTATAGCAGGACCAAAAATTTTAGAACACATGGTTGATGTGGTGTTGCAATTCGAGGGCGATATGCACAATATTTACCGCATTTTGCGCAGTCATAAAAATCGTTTTGGAGCTACTTCGGAAATTGGAATTTTTGAAATGCAGCAATCGGGTTTACGTGAAGTGCTCAATCCTTCGGAAATGCTTCTGAGCGGCAATCCCGAACAGTTGAGCGGTGTGGCTGTGGCTGCCGCAATGGAAGGAATGCGTCCGTTTTTGGTTGAGGTGCAAGCACTTGTAAGTACCGCCGCTTACGGTACTCCGCAACGGAGCGTTACCGGCTACGACCCTCGCCGCTTGAATATGCTTTTGGCAGTAATTGAAAAACGATTGGGCGTGAAAATTTACACCAAAGATGTGTTTTTGAACATTGCCGGCGGCATTAAAATTCAAGACACTGCGCTCGATATGGCAGTGGTGGCAGCAATTCTGTCGTCAATTTTCGACTTTTATATTCCTGCACAATACTGTTTTGCCGGCGAAGTTGGTTTAACCGGCGAAGTGCGTAGCGTGTCGCACATTGAAAAACGAGTGAAAGAAAGCCTGAAACTCGGCATGAAAAAAATATTTATTCCTAAAACCGACAGCACCAAACCNAATGCNAATATAGAGCAATGCGCTCGNATAGACAGCACTTTCAGAGCATTGTTTCAACAATCGAAAAGGGTTGAAAATGAATAAAAAAACCATAAATTTCAAAAAAAATAAAAAAGCATAGGGTATTGCNTTGCNAGATTGTTTTTTTTCATAACTTGCACTCTTAATTTCAATTTTTTTTAGACTCACAAAAATGGAAGCATTATTTATTCAAGCAACAGAAGACACCCCCTTGGTGGATTATAACATAGAAAAAAACAGTTTTTCAATTTCAGAACGTTCGTATCCCGAAAATGCAGTAGATTTTTATGCTCCTGTGATTACCTGGGTTGAAGAATTGCTCTCGCAAACCGAACAAAAATCATACGTTTTCGATTTTGATTTTGAATACCTCAACACAGCATCGTCGAAACAAATTATAAAAATGTTGCTTACGATTGAAAAATTTATCGAAAAACACGATATAACCATTCGTTGGTTCTACGAAAAAGGCGACGACGATATGTTGGCGTTAGGCAGGCAATATTCCAAATTTCTTAAATTACCATTTGAAGTGGTTGAGAAAAAATAAGGGACGAGGGAACAAGTTGACGAGTTGACAGGGTTATAGGGAACGAGGATTTAGGTATTAGGAATTTTAAATTTATTCAATTATTCAGTTATTTTGAAAAAGATATTAGTACTTTCGGACACTCACGGCTACATTGACGATGCCATAAAAACCCACGCCCGCTCGGTTGACGAAATTTGGCATGCTGGCGATATTGGCAGTGTGGAAGTTTTGCAACAATTGCAAGCCTGTGCTCCGGTCAAAGCAGTATCTGGTAATATTGACGGGCACGGGATTTGCCTGCAAACGCAGGAAGTACTTGCATTTGAAACCGAACAAATACGTGTTTTGCTCACGCATATTGGTGGTTATCCGCCAAATTACACCTCCGATTTTGTGAAAGAAATCGCAAAACACAGACCAAACATCATAGTAACCGGTCATTCGCATATATTGAAAGTAATGCCCGATAAAAACCGCGACCTCCTGTATATCAATCCGGGAGCAATTGGCAATAGCGGTTTTCACAACGTGCGCACTATGATTTTACTTACGCTTGATGCCGGAAGGGTTCTTGATATGCGGGTGGTGGAATATGATAGATAGTGGTTAGTTATTAGTTGTTAGTTTTTCCATACTCTAACCACTAACAACTATTTGCAGCAATTCTTGTTGCGTTTTATGTAAAACAGGGTGCACAAAATCGGGTATAATTTCACACAAAGGTATCAAAGCAAATTTTCGTTTGTGCAGTAAAGGGTGTGGTACTTGTAAGGTTGGCGTTTCTATAATATCGTTGTTAAAATACTCTATATCAATATCTATTACACGGGCTTCGTAGCCTGCTAACTGCGAGCGGGTTCTTCCAAGTTCTGTTTCTATTGCCAAACATTCGGCAAGTGTTTCGTGGGCGTTTTTTTGAGTATGCACCACAAGCGCTTGGTTGTAAAACAGATTTTTGTGTTCAAAACCCCACGCTTTGCTGGTGTACAGTTTCGATTGCGCCGCAATTGTGCCTATGCGCTGCCCGCACAATTCCCGTACTTGTGCAAACAGAGTTTCCTCGTTTCCTAAATTTGCTCCCAGAAGAAGAACAGCGGTGTTTGTCATATCACTCTTTTAATTTTGAATGAAACGCTCCCATTGCTTGAGCCAAAGTGTTAACGTTCATTTTTTTCTGATTTTATTTGCTTTCCGGAAAAATATATTGTATATTTGCAGTGCCGGTCAGAAATGATTGGAAGGCGATTCTAAGGATTCGTTCACCGTAGGGGGGAGTTTTGCTCCCCTACTGCTTTTTATAGAGCAATCGTATTTCCCCTTTTTCATAAAGCCATACTTCGTTAATATCCTGTCCAAGTCTGATTCTTTGGTGTATTATTTTGATAATGTATCTGTCGGAAGCCCCTTTATTGTTATTTAAAATAATATTGCTCGACTGTATTACACCGTGTTTCAGCATATTTTTAATTTTTAATTTGCTGAACGGCGGAGTAAAACTTTCGTATTCATAAAATTTCCCGTTAATTATCAAGTCGGGACATTTTCTTTCATATTTAGTTCCAATCAACGCTCCAAACACTTCTTTATATTTCACATCCTTGAAATGTATGTCGGTTGTTATTTTTACATTATCGCCTTTTTGTGCAAAAAATCTTGAAATCGAAATCAAATCTTTGTGGTCATCTTTCTTTTTGTATCCGCCTACTATTTCAATAGTACCACTATTTTTGAAGTTTTTATACATCAAATAAATTTTAAACAAATTCTTCTTTTCGTCTGCGAATATAGTAAAAAATCAAAAAAAGTATCGTTTTACACGAAAAAACCTTAAAAGATATTGACTTTTAATTTTCAATGTGTTACTTTTGTAGAATTGTTAATATATAAATATTTATCATCATGAAAAAAGCAACAATCGTAGCAAGCATACTACTTGCAGCAAGCGCAGTATTCACTGCATGCAACAAAAATGAAGTTGAAAGCAATCAATTAGCTTCAATTAGTATTCAAGATGCTAAGGCATTGTTTATTTCGTCGTCGAACAATGGTGGAAATAAATTGTATGGCATACAATCTTCGCAATTAAAATCAGGTGATGAAGACGAAGTTTTTGAAATTAAATATTTCAATGGCGCGGGCAAGGAGATAACAAAATCGAATCCGAGCGAAGTGTACAATTTGAAAGAGTTTGTTGTGTTGATGTTTGGTTACGAAGAAACCTATCTTGTGAATAAAACAAGCGGAAAAGTATTTGCATTTCCGCAAGAATATACGCCGGCTTTTCAAGAAAGACCACCTTTTTTAGAAGCTAATAAGTTTCAGGAAGACGGAAATAATAACCTCTATTTTATTTCGCAGAAAGTTACCAGTGATAAGCCGGGGTGGGTTACATTGGGTGATGCGAAATTATTTCAACTATCGTTAAGCAGCCCTTCATCGTTGCAATTTAAACAAGTTTCAGCCGCAACCGATGACCATCCGTTTGCTTTTTGTGCCGATAAAGCAGGGAATATATATTATATCGGTTATAATAACAGTCGTTACCGTAAGGCTGACGGAAGTTTTGTTCCACTAACTTGGAACGAGGGCGACCCTCAGATTATGTTGATATGGACGGGCACCGACGGGCAAATGTACGCTGCACAAGGTGTAAGCGAATTGGGCGGAATGAACGTTACTCTTGCAAAAATACAAAACGGCGTGTTTGAGCCTGTCAGAGAAATGAGTATTAGGCAACCTGTCCGGCAAGAAATATTCCGTGTGCAAGGAAAAATGATTTATGCACAAAACGGCGTGTTATATAATATTGCAAATGCCGCCGACTATTCCGAAACGCCTTGCGCAATAATGCCTACTCATGCAGTAAATAACAAATTATATAATTTCGATAAAAAAACATTTAAACTGACAAAAATAGATGTACAGACCGGTGTAACATCGCTTGTGTTCGATTTAGACGAATCGAAATTAGGAAATTACGATATTGATAATATCATAAGCGTTTCCGAAACCGGCATAACATTCAGTGCAGTGGATTTAGCTAACGGCAACTATGTGGTGGCAAAAATTTCGACCAATAACAGTGTGGTAGTGCAAACAACTATTACAGGTACGGTTGCTACGGTAACAGCGTTGAATTAAGAGGATTAGAACAGCCTCATAGTATTCACAATCACTTGTGTAGCCCCTTTGCTCGCCATAATAAATTGCTGTGCAATCGCTCCTGTTTTTTTGCGAAAATCTTCATTGTCAATCAATTGCGAAAGTTTTTCATAGCATTCGCTTTTATTGTGTATGCAAAAACCGCCGTGAAGTTTTTCTATGCTCACAGCTTCGTGCGAATTTACGTGTCGAGGACCAAACAACACGGGATTGCCAAACACGGCAGGTTCGGCAACATTGTGCACGCCTGTTGAAAATGCACCGCCCACAAAGGCAATATCGGTAGTTTTGTAGAGCGATGCCAGCATGCCGATGGTGTCAATTATGGCAATTCTTGTTTTGCAACCGTCATGTTTTGAAAATTGTGAAAAGCGTTCGCTCGAAAATCCGGCTTGCGCACATTCCTGCTCAATTGCTTGCAAATGCGTTTCGTGCAATTCGTGAGGTACTAAAATTGCTTGCACATTTTCATGTTCGTTCATTACTCGAAATAATGCCGGTAAAAAATGTTTTTCGTCGGCTTGCCATAAACTGCCGGCAATTATGGTTAATTCCAACGGGTTGGAAAAAATCTGTACCGAAGGTTGTTGCCCGATAGTTTCGGCTTTGGTAATAATTTGGTCGTAACGGGCATCGCCGGCTATAATCAAGCGTTCGGGAAAAGGAAATATACGCAAAAACCGCTCACGGTATTCTGCAGATACGGGAAAAATAATGTCGATATATTTGTAAAACAAACGATTAACCACAGCCCCCAAACCTTTATACCGGGTGGAATCTTCCGCCAATTCGGCAGAACACAAATACACCGGAATTTTTTGACGATATGCCGCATACACAAACGCAGCCCACACATCGTATTTTGAAATAATCCACATTTTTGGTTTTACGGTTTTGAAAAACCACTGCGCACATGGCAAAATATCGAAAGGCAAATATATAGCACAATCCACATCGGTTTTTTTAGCATGTCGCATTCCCGAAGGCGAAAAAAACGAGGCAAGAATAGCAATATTGTCATTCTTTTGTTTCAGCGCTTTTATAATTGGTATTGATTGCTCCCACTCGCCTACCGACGAACTGTGAATAAAAATAATATCTTTTGAGCGGTTGGCACGAGCAAATTCTCGAATTTTCTTGCCTTGCGAAAGCCGCCCGAACAAACCTTCACGCATTTTTTTGTTCCATACTGCGCCAATGGCAAATACGGGGATTACAAGTACTGCATAAATGCAAGAATATAAAAGAAATAAAATGTAATTCATAATGTAAATGTTTTTTAGATTGCTTCGTCGTGCCTCCTCGCAATGACGCTTTTTTGAGGTTTTGTGCTAACTCCCGAAAGAGCGTCATTGCGAGGAACGAAGCAATCTATCTTGTATAATTGACTGAACATAATTCACAACAGTTTCAGGCGCAATGGTTTGTAAACAAGCAAAATTTCCTTTCGGGCAATAATTCATACCCATTTTTGTACACGGACGGCATGCTAATTCAACCTGTGCCACTTTACTTTGTTCCAAAAGCGGAAAATACCCGAATTGTTCCACCGTGGGACCATACAAACCCACAACCGGCGTGCCGCACGCTTCGGAAATGTGCAACATTCCGGTATCGTTGGCAATGGTCAGTTGTGCATTTTTTACCACCGCTGCCGATTGCGTTAGATTGCATTTTCCGGCAAGGTTTATGATTTGAGAGGTCGTTTCGACTCCGCTCAACGACCGGTGGCTGAGCGGAGTCGAAGCCAAAATCTCCTCACACAAATCCACTTCTTTTGCACCGCCAAGCAAAACAATAGAATAATTGAGTTGTAATAATTGTTGAGTAACTTGTGTCAATAATTCCACCGGATACTGTTTATTACTAAAACTCGCTCCAGGGCACACTACAATGTATTTTTCCGCAGGATTAGCAGGAGTACCGTCATTGCGGGCTTGACCCGCAATCTCATGTCTTTTTTTGGGGGATTGCGGGTCAAGCCCGTAATGACGAAAAGAAGAGAGTTGATTTTCAACAAATTCTTGTGCTGCTTGCGGAATTACAAGCGATGTTTTTTCGCCGTCATAATGTACACCAAGCGCCTTGGCAGCATCTAAAAACCGCAAATAAACCGGACGTGGCGGTTTGTAGCAGTCTATTTTAAATTTTACAAGTAACGAACGTTTGAACACCATTTTTTTATAGGCATACCGTTTCCCGTGAATGGTGGAAGTAACAAACCAACTGCGCCAATTTTTGTGAATATCAAGCAATACATCGTAATTTTGAGCAGCCAAAGTCTTGCGCAAAGCAAATAATCCTTTCAAGCCTTGTGAAGAATCAAATTCATATACATTGGAAATGTAAGGCACACAATCGAGCAACGAAGCAAATTGTTTTTTTACCACAAAATCAATCTGCGCATCGGGAAACGTTTTGCGCAAATTGCGCAACAGAGCCGTTGTAAGAACAATATCGCCAATTGCGCTGAGGCGGAATACTAAGATTTTAGCCCCTCCCGACCTCCCCTCAAGGGGAGGAGAAGAACAGCCCCCTAAATCCCCCACAAGGGGACTTAAAGAACTTATCATTTTATCAGAATATTTTCTCATTTAATTTTTTCGAGTTTCGGCAAGTCCCCCAGAGGGGGATTTAGGGGGCTTTTACTCCACCGTTACCGATTTCGCCAAATTCCTCGGCTGGTCAACATCGCAACCGCGCAACACTGCCACGTGGTACGAGAACAATTGCAGCGGAATAACCGTAGTAAGCGGCGCTATAAACGAATCGGTTTCGGGAACTTCAAATACGTGGTCGGCAAGATTGGCAATTACCGTATCGCCTTTGGTTACAATGGCAATTATTTTACCTTTGCGGGCTTTCACTTCTTGAATATTGCTCACCATTTTGTCGTACATTTTATCTTTGGGGGCAATTACTACTACCGGCATATTTTCGTCAATCAGTGCAATTGGTCCGTGTTTCATTTCGGCAGCAGGGTAGCCTTCGGCATGGATGTAGGAAATTTCTTTCAATTTTAACGCTCCTTCCAAAGCCACAGGGAACAAAATTCCCCGCCCGAGATAAAGGCAATTGCTAACGTCTTTATATAGTTTGGCTATTTCTAAATATTTTTTGTCATTTTTTAGAATTTCCTCTATATATGCAGGTACTCCATGCAATTCTGTAACTAATCGCTGATACACTTCGGGACTTATCGTATTGCGGCGTTTTGCCAAACGCAATGCCATCATAGTAAGCACGGTTACTTGTGCGGTAAATGCTTTGGTTGAGGCAACTCCAATTTCGGGTCCGGCATGGGTGTAAACACCCGCTTCGGTTTCACGGGTAAGGCTTGAACCCACCACGTTGCAAATTCCAAGCACCATAGCTCGTTCTTTTGCCAAACGCACGGCTGCCAATGTATCGGCAGTTTCGCCGCTTTGGCTGATTGCAATTACCACATCAGTGGGGCGAATAATTGGGTTGCGATAACGAAATTCCGAAGCATATTCAACCTCAACCGGTATGCGGGCAAATTCTTCAATGAGATATTCACCCACCAAACCCGCGTGCCACGATGTGCCGCAGGCAACAATCAATATGCGGTCTGCCTTATCGAGTCTGTCTATTACATTGTACAAGCCTTTCAAATACACTTCGGGCGGATTCATCGATAATCTTCCTCGAAACGTATCGTTGATAGAACGTGGTTGCTCAAAAATTTCTTTCTGCATAAAATGGTCGTAACTTGCTTTCGCAATAGATTCTATATCAAGCTCTAAATCTTGAATAAAAGGCGTGAGCGAATCGTTGAAAATAGTTTTCAGTAAAAGTTCATTTTTTGTAAGCACCGCTATTTCTTTATCGTTCAAATAAATAACGCGATTGGTGTACTCCACGATTGGCGTAGCGTCCGAGGCAAGGTAATATTCATTATCGCCCATGCCAATCACAAGCGGACTGCCATTACGGGCAGCTATAATTTTATCGGGTTCGTCGGCACACAACACCAACAATGCGTAAGTTCCTTGAACCCTGCCCAATGCAATACACACCGCCTGTTCGGCAGATACATTTTCTTTTTCATAAATGTATTCTATCAAATTGGCAAGAATTTCGGTATCGGTTTCACTGTTCATGATGTAACCTTTTCTTGCCATTTGTTTACTCAGTTGATTGTAATTTTCAATAATACCATTATGAATAATGGTAAATTTGCCGTTCATTGATGTATGCGGGTGTGCATTTACATCATTCGGCTCACCGTGCGTTGCCCAACGGGTATGTCCAATTCCAATAGTGCCGGCGGCATTTTTTTCCCCGACGAAATTTTCTAAGTCCGAAACTTTTCCTTTCTTTTTATACTGAACTATCTCTTCTTGTATCAAAGCTACTCCGGCAGAATCATATCCCCGGTATTCCAAACGTTTTAACCCGTTTATAACAATTGGGAATGCGTCTCTATTCCCTATATATCCTACTATTCCACACATATATTATCGCGAATATCTTAATACTAATTTTATTTTATCGTTTGTCGCATCTATTTTGAATGCGTTACCATACCTGTTATTTTCGGGCATTACAATTTCAAATGTGTAATCGCTTGCTTGTTCCGCATTTCTGCGCAAGGCTGTCATAAATGGTGTGATGTTGAAATTGTACATCACGCTATCGGCAGTTGACGGTGTAAATGGGAAACTGTATTTATTTGTTGCGTTGTAAATGTTCAACCGCAAGGTTTTGTTGTGCATTTCCACATATTCTTTTTTATTTATCTGCTCAATCGGCACGTGTAAATTTACCGCATTGAACACTACCACACTATCTTTCCACCGGTCGAAATCGTTAAATTGCAGTTGTGTTTTTAAACCCATAAATCCTGAAACGAACGCCGTTGGGCTTGGTTTATTGAGTTGCGATTGAATTTCGTTTATGTACTTGTGGTCGAATATGGTAAGGGCTTGCACATATAAATCAAGTTCTTTTTCAGGAATCGGATTGCCTTTACTATCAGTTGTTTGGTCATAGGCATTCTTAGCAGGAAAAAGTAAAGCTTCGCCTTTGTTTGTTTTTATCACAATTCGCACTCTATAATTCATGATTGCCGCACTTTCCAAAGGTTCTATATACAAACCTTTAAAAACACTGTTGAGCGCCGAGTCGTTGTAGAACAATGAGTTATCTTGTGAATAAAAATTACAAATACTGTCAAATAAATTTTTCGCTCTTTCGGCAGGAAATTTGAATTTAAAATTCGTACTATCGCTTGTAGAAGCGATAAATCCTTTTGTACCAAGCAGTTTGGCATTTGAAATAAGCGTTGTGGGGCGAATACCTTTATCAAAATAGTCGGCTACGATTTCTCTTTTCAACGTGTCCGTTAATTCTTGTATTTCAAATATTTGATGCGCCGTAGTGTCGCCCAAAAATTGGCGCAACGGTACCATTTCCAATTCTATTCCTTCGAGTTGTATATCTTTGTCTTTAAAATTTACCGTTAAATCCTTGAAATAAAAACGGCTCATAAACGATGCTTTCGATTGAGTGGAAAAACCGTCAACCGAAGTTTGCCCCACCATATACATAATGTATGTGGAACGCAACTTATTATCGAGTTTGGTAGTTGTAGAAACTGTTGTTGAGCTGTCGATAAACGCTCTCACAAAATCGGATTTATTGAGGTAATCGTGTCCAAAAGCCAATTCGTCTTTGGTGCAGGCTGTGGTAAAAATAGCTGCACTCAAAACAAGCAGTGTCCACAATAATGAGAATGTTCGTAACATATAGAGGGATTAGGGATTAGTTATTAGTGGTTAGTTTTGTAGGGGCGAAAATTTTTTGGTTATTTGTTGATTTGGTTATTTGTTGATATTCATTGTCTTATGTCTAAAAGTCTTACGTCTTAAATTGTTAATTTCCTACAAGCTATCGTAAAATTCGGCGTATGCTTCGGTGTAATCCTCGCTGCCTTGATATGGTAAAATTGGTTTGCCGAGTTTTTTGCAATATGCAAGCAATTCTTCGTCAACCTGTTCTTCGCCGCAAACTACACCGTCGGATTGTTCTATTACCAATTTATTGATAGTAACCCAATCGGCGTGAGTTTTAATTGCTTGTATATCGGCTTCGGAAATACCGTCGAAATGCACTTTTTTGCTAAAATCGGCAGAAAATGGCGTTAAAAATTTGTTGTTATACAACGAATACACTACTTTGGCGTGTGCAAAAAGAGGGTCTTCGTAAAAGGTTTTTTTCAAATAAATGGGCACCAATGCGCTAAACCAGCCGGAACAATGCACCACATCGGGCGACCAACGCAATTTTTTAACTGTTTCCAGCACACCCCGTGCAAAGAAAATCATGCGGTCTTCGTTATCGTCAAATTCTTTGCCGTTTTCATCTTCAAACAATGCTTTGCGTTGAAAAAAATCCTCATTATCAATAAAATACACTTGCAAACGAGCGGCTTGAATTGATGCCACTTTTATAATAAGCGGGTGGTCGGTGTCGTTGATTATCAAATTCATTCCCGACAAACGAATTACTTCGTGCAATTGATTGCGCCGCTCATTCACCAAACCATACCGGGGCATAAAACAACGAATTTCCCTACCGCTTTCTTGAATATATTGAGGTAAATATCTACTTACGAGCGACATTTCGGTGTCGGGTAAATATTTCGCTATTTCTTGCGAAACGTATAAAACTTTTGCTTTCTTCATTGAAAAACTATGTTTTTTTTCTAACGGAAAAAAATTTTCGCTGCAAAAATACAACTTTTTTTTATATTTGGCAAAAAATTAATTTATATGCACGAAGAACTTAATTTAGTCCACGATTTGGCGTTGATTTTTATATCAGCCGGTATCATTACTCTTATTTTCAGAAGTTTAAAACAACCCTTGGTATTGGGTTACATTGTAGCCGGTTTTATAATCGGTCCGTATTTCAGGTTCGACAGTTTTCCGATTCTCGACAGTTTTTCAATTCTCGATAAAGATGCTGTGTATGTATGGAGCGAAATCGGCGTTATTTTTCTTTTGTTTGCCTTGGGGCTTGAATTTAGTTTCAAAAAACTTGTCAATGTTGGAGGTCCGGCGGTTATAACGGCAGTTACCGAAATGGTGTCTATGTTGTGTGTCGGATTTTTTGCGGGACATTTGCTGGGTTGGAACACTTTGGAAAGTATTTTTCTCGGCGGTATGCTTGCCATGTCGTCCACCACTATTATTATTAAGGCTTTTGGCGATTTAGGTTTGCGCAATCAAAAATTTACTACCATAGTATTTGGCACCTTAGTGGTTGAAGATATTTTTGCCATACTCATGATGGTAATGCTTTCGACCATAGCAGTGAGTCAGTCGGTTGCCGGCGGCGAAATGGCTGTAAGTTTATTGAAACTTGGGCTTTTTCTCGTTCTTTGCTTTTTGGTGGGAATTTATGTATTGCCCACGTTTTTCAAAAAATTCCGCAAAAGTATGAACGAAGAGACATTGCTTATAATTTCCATAGGATTGTGTTTCGGATTGGTTGTGCTGGCTACCAATTTTGGATTTTCCGCTGCTTTGGGCGCATTTATTATGGGTTCTATTTTGGCGGAAACTATTGAAGGCGAACACGTTGAACATCTCACAAAAAATATTAAAGACCTCTTTGGTGCGGTTTTCTTTGTGTCGGTTGGTATGATGGTCAATCCGGCAACCTTACTTGAATATTGGTTTCCTATTGTTATTCTTACTTTGGTTACTATTGTTGGCAAAGCATTTTTCTCATCGCTGGGTGTGCTGCTTTCGGGGCAACCGTTGAAAGTTTCGCTGCAATCGGGTTTTAGCCTGGCGCAAATCGGCGAATTTGCCTTTATTATAGCCTCGCTTGGTTTGACGCTGGGCGTTATGAGCGATTTTATTTACCCAATTATTATTGCCGTTTCGGTTATCACAACCTTTACCACGCCATATTTTATACGCTTTGCCAATCCGTTTTACGAATGGCTCAACCCTCGCATACCGCTCAAAATAAAAATATTTTTAGATAACTACGCATCGGGCGGCGATATTGCCAAAAACGAAAGCGACTGGAAAAAATACATGAAAAAATATTTTGTTAATATTCTTATTTATAGCACTTTATCAATTGCCATTATTCTTTGTTTTACCTATATAATATGTCCGTTTGTAAGCGTTAAATTGCAAAACTTATATCTTGCCGATATTTGGGTCAATGTAATTAATTCCGTGATTACCATTGCCGCAATGCTACCGTTCCTTATGGGGCTTATAATGACAAGCCGCAATAACAAAGAACTTGTTGCTTCGCTTACCGTCAACAATAAAGTTAATCGCCGGCGATTGACCGTGTTGTCGCTGTTTCGTGCGTTTTTGGCAATGTTTTTAATTACCTTAGTGTTGTTCGTGCATTTTGAAGGTACGCATACCATATTTCCTGTTATTTTTATCGTTATTGCTTCGGCGTTATTTTTTGTTTTTGCCCGCAAAAATTTCAATATGCACTGGCGCATAGAAGATAGATTTTTGCAGAATTTGAACCAAAAAGAAGAACATGAACGCAAAAAAACACCGCTTCGCAGTTCTATCAATGCACAATTGGCACATAGCGATGTTCACATAGCCGAAGTAACGGTTTCGCCTGATTCGCCTTTCGTTGGAAAATCATTGAAAGAACTCGATTTACGCAAAAATTACAATGTGAATATTGCGAAAATAATTCGCGGACACAAAATGATTTATTTCCCCGGCGCCAACGATTACATATACCCCTCAGACCAATTGGTGGCAATAGGAACTGACGCGCACATAACCGCCTTTACTAAAATAATGGAAGTAGAAATGGACAATGCGGAACAAAACAATGAACAAGATATACAATTGACATCGTTTGTGGTAAACGAGCATTCGCCGATTTACGGCAAAACCTTAGCCGAAAGCGATGTACGAACTGCCGGTTGCCTTATTATAGAAATTGATAGAGGCGACGAATCCATCATCAATCCCGATATGCAATTCCGCTTTGAAGAAGGCGATTTGGTGTGGATTGCGGGGACTAAGGAGTGTGTTGGGCGGTTTGTGTGAAAATAGTGTACTTTGCATTCATGAACAAATCAATATTTCTTATAGCAATAAAAACCCTGCAAGCCGTAACATTTCTACGTTTGTGGAATTTATTGTGTCTGCGTATAACCTTTGAATTGTCGTCGATTTTCAAACTGCATTTTACAAAACGTATGCCTTCGTTTGTGAGCATAGAACCTACGAATATGTGCAATTTGAGTTGCCCCGAATGCCCCACCGGCAACAAACAAAGTACAGTGGTAAAAGGTGCAATTTCTCTGAAAACTATTGAAACGCTGTTGCCGCACATTGCACCGCGCACATGGTTTGTAAATTTATATTTTCAAGGCGAACCGTTTTTAAATCACCACCTTACCGAAATTGTTGCGCACATTTCCCGCTACAAAATGATGACTTCAATTTCGACCAATGCGCATTTTATTACACCCGGAATTGCCCAACAATTAGTGCAGGCAAAACTTACAAAACTCATAGTTTCGCTCGACGGTTACGACCAACAAAGCTACGAACTCTACCGCCGTAGCGGGAATTTTGAAAAAGTATTGCAAGCGCTTGATTACGTTCACGAAGCAAAGCAGCAACAAAAATCACATTTCCCAATTGTAGAACTGCAATGTTTGCTATTTAAACACACGCAAAATCACAAACAACAGATACGGGAAATCGGAAAACAACATCATGCTGATATAGTGGCATTTAAAACAGCGCAATTTTATTCTTCCGAAAATTTGCACTTGTTGCCCGATGAGCAAAATAGCCGCTATAAGCACTTGAACGAAACCCTTGTTCGCAAAAAAACGTTGCGCAATCGCTGTTGGAAAATGTGGAGTAGCTGCGTTATCAGTTGGCAAGGCAATGTGTTGCCCTGCTGTTTCGACAAAAATCATGAATTTTCATACGGAAATGTAATAAACACACCCTTACACAAAATATTACAACAACAAAATACGTTCCACTTCAAAAAAATGGTGCATAGCAATAGAAAAGGTATTGAAATGTGCCGGAATTGTTCAATTTGATAAATTTTAAATTTAACAGATTTAATCTTTGAACGGCACAGCCCTCAAACAAAGTTAATTGTTAAATCCTTAAATTATTAAATCTTTAAATTATGTTGTATCTTTGCATTTGAATTAAATAAAAAAATATGAACGCAATAGAATTTCAATCAACAGTGAGCAATGGAATAATTAGAATGCCTGAGCAATACCGACACAAGCGATTTGTGGACGCGAGAGTGATTGTGCTTACAAATACTTCGCACATAACACGCGAAAAGAAAGTTCATTTTACCGATTTTGGTTTGGAAATGCCTGCCGATTATAAATTTAACAGAGAAGAAGCCAATGCTCGCTGAAAAAATTTTTCTTGATAGTAATGTGATGATTTACGCTTATTTCAAACAAGATGAAGAAAAACAGCGTATCTCAAAATCGCTTATTGCACAAAATGCAATTATCAGCACGCAGGTTTTGCAGGAATTAACCAATACTTTGCATCGCAAAATGAAAGTTGATTACAACATTGTTGGTCTGATTTTGCAAGAATGTTTGAAAAATTGTGAACTTAACACTAATACCTCCGATACTGTTTTTTTAGCTCTTGAGATTGCCGAAAAATACGGTTTCTCTTTTTACGATAGTCTTATTGTAGCCGCTGCATTAGAAAGCAAGTGTACAACATTATATTCCGAAGATATGCACCATAATCAGCATATTGAAAATCTCACAATAAAAAATCCATTCGCACAATAATGAACAAACAACGACAAATAGCACTCTCCGTTATTACCGATTTTTTGACCGCAATTCTTGCATGGACATTTTTTTTCCTCATACGCAAGCAGTATATCGACACCTACACCATTCGTTTTGCCGAAACACCGTTTGATATGAGTTATGTGTATGGCGTGTGTCTTATTCCTTTTATGTGGATTTTTTTGTATTACATAAGCGGCTACTACCAAAATATTTTTAGAAAATCACGTTTGCAAGAATGTTTTCAAACGCTGTATATTACCGTTATAGGTTCGCTTATTATTTTCTTCGGCGTATTGCTCGACGACAATATTTACTCATATTTTACCTACTATAAATCAATCTCAATATTGATAGGCATACATTTTCTTGCTACCTACATTCCCCGTTACACAATTATAACCATTACCAACCGTAAAATCCGCTCACGCAAAATTGGTTTCAACACCCTGCTTATAGGCAGCAATGCGAAAGCCGAGGAATTATATAAAAATTTGCAAAACCGCACGTATTCTTCGGGCAATAAATTTGTGGGATTTGTTCACGTTTTTGAGCAAGAAAACTACGTTATGGAAAACTATATGCCTCATTTGGGCAATTTGAGAGACCTGAAATTACTCGTAAAACAGCATAAAATAGACGAAGTAATGATTGCCATAGAAAGCAAAGAACACGACGAATTGGCAAATATTTTGTATCAAATCGAAGGTTTTCCGGTAAACATATACGTTATTCCCGACAATTACGATATTATTTCGGGACGGGTAACTCTCACATCGCTTTACGACGAGCCGATGCTCCTAATTTCGCACCGCACCATGCCTGCGTGGCAAGAAAAAGTTAAACGTTTGACGGACATTGTGGTGTCGATAATTGTGCTTATAATTGCTTTGCCATTATATATTTATGCAGCTATTGGCGTAAAACGTTCGTCACCGGGACCAATTTTTTACCGCCAAATACGCATCGGGCGCAACGGCAAACCATTCCGTATTTACAAATTCCGGTCGATGTACAAAGGCTCCGAGAAAAAAGGCTATCAACTTGCTGCCGAAAACGATGCCCGTATTACAAAATTCGGCGCATTCATGCGCAAAATCCGTTTAGATGAAATTCCGCAATTTTACAACGTGCTTATAGGCGATATGTCGCTTGTGGGACCTCGTCCCGAACGCAAACATTATATAGAACAAATAACTGAAAAAGCGCCGCAATATACTCGCCTGCTGCGTGTGCGCCCCGGCATTACCTCGTGGGGACAGGTAAAATACGGCTACGCCTCGAACGTGGAAGAAATGGTAGAACGCCTGAAATACGACTTGATTTACATCAATAATATGTCGCTCTACATTGACCTTAAAATTTTGATATACACTGTGCGCACGGTGGTGTTGAAACAAGGAGTTTAATTTAGGCTATGAAAAAACTGCTTTATATAATTGTATTTATTTTGCTGCAAATCAATTCTTTTGCGCAAAACACAACTCGCCTCGAAGAAAAAGCAACCGAGGCATTATCGTTTTGTAAAGCAAATGGTTACAATACCGATTTTTGCGTTTTGATAGATATGAAAATTCATTCGGGGAATTATCGAATGTTTATATATGATTTTGCTAATCAAAAAGTTGAACGCAAGGCTTTGTGCGCTCATGGCTGCGGAAAAGGCGAAAAACTAAGCACCGGCGAGCAACCGCTTTTTAGTAATACCGAAGGGAGTTTGCTCACATCGCTGGGAAAATACAAAATAGGCATTCGCTCGTATAGCCAATGGGGAATTAATGTGCACTACAAATTGCATGGTTTGGAGGCGAGCAACAGCAATGCTTTCAAACGTATTGTGGTACTTCATTCGCACACGCCCATGCCTGCGGAAGAAATATCTCCTACGCACTTGCCCATGGGTTGGAGTTTTGGCTGCCCCGTTACCGACGATGCTACTATGACTTACTTAGATGCCAAATTGAAGAAGGCGGAGAAACCGGTTTTGTTGTGGATTTATTATTAAAAGCCCCCTAAATCCCCCTCAAGGGGACTTGGGAACTGTGGTTTAATTTGTTTATTCTGTTTCTTAATAAAGAAATAGAGAGGTTAAAGGGTATTTGGGAATGTTCATTATTTCTTCAGCAAGTCCCCCTGAGGGGGATTTAGGGGGCTCGTTATCGCCTTCCACAAATTATCCCCCTGCGGCACAGGAGCCTCTATACGCACAGGCTCTTTCGTTACAGGGTGCATAAATTCCACACTGCGAGCGTGTAACGAAATGCCACCTCCCTCGTTGCTGCGAGCAGAACCGTATTTTAAATCGCCTTTTATGGGGCTGCCGATTGCCGCTAATTGACAGCGAATTTGATGATGTCTGCCGGTGTGCAGTTGCACTTCGAGCAGGCTGTAATTGGTGGCGCGGGCAAGTGTGCGATAGCTTAATTGCGCTTCTTTGGAATTGGGAACTTCTTTTGCGTGTGCACTTGATTTATTGGTTTTTGTGTTGCGTAATATAAAGTGTCGCAACAATGCCGTTTCGGGTTGCGGTTGGTTTTTTACGATAGCCCAATATATTTTTTGTATCTGTTTGGTTTTAAACATTTCGTTTAGGCGAGTGAGCGCTTTGCTGGTGCGGGCAAGTAAAATCACGCCGCTTACCGGACGGTCTAACCGGTGCGGAACGCCTAAAAACACGTCGCCCGGTTTGTTGTATTTTTCTTTTATGTAGCGTTTTACTTCCTCTTCGAGCGAAGCGTCGCCGGTGGTGTCGGGTTGCACAAGCATGTTCACGGGCTTGTTGATTGCAATAATGTGATTGTCTTCGTATAAAACTTCTAAGTTCATAAGGTTTAATTTTTTTCAAAGGTATGAAAATTTTAAATCAATGTCGTTTAGTTAAGTAATTTTTCAATCTTCGTGTCTTCATGTCGTCGTGTCTTCGTGTTCATTTTTTGCGCGCAAGCGCGTTTTTT
>WQTX01000066.1 GCA_009786075.1 Bacteroidota bacterium
GAAGGNNNGGGCAATATGTTTAAACAATGGTCTTCTCTCCATGTTACATTTGCCGATGCTTACGAAGCAACAACAACTTTCATTATGCCTGCGCAAGATGTTACGGTAACGGCAGTGTTTGAAACGGTAGGTATTGATGCTCCGACAAGCTCAGCAACCGAAACTGTAAAAGTTTACCCTAATCCTGTGAAGGACGAATTAACAATTGATAATGGACAATTGACAATTGAAAGAATTGAAATTGTTGATTTTGCAGGGCGCACGGTAGAGACGTGGCGCGCCGCGTCTCTGCAACAAATCAACGTATCAAATTTAGCACAAGGCGTATATATTATTAAAATGTATACCAATGATAGCGTGATTGTGCGGCGGTTTGTGAAGGAGTGAAGCCCCCTAAATCCCCCTCAGGGGGGACTTTAAGAAAATGATGCAATCATTTTCTTGCTCCTCCCTTGAGGGGAGGTCGGGAGGGGCTTTTTGCACCATTCGCAAAGCAGCAATCACACTGCGCTGCACTATTCGCTGCCGGTTATCGCCAAAGGCAAATTTTTGAGAAATTACTCGTTGCGGCGTTGCTACTGCAATCCACACTGTGCCAACCGGTTTTTCGGCACTGCCGCCGCCCGGACCGGTTATGCCGCTGGTGGCTATAGCGTAAGTGGTGCCAAATAATTTACGGCAATTCTGCGCCATTGTTTCTACACATTCCTGGCTTACGGCTCCGTGGGTTTCAAGAATGTGTTGCGGCACGTGCAGTATATTTTGTTTTACTTCGTTGGCATACGCTACCACCGAACCTTTGAAATATGCCGAACAGCCTGCAATCGATGTTATGCGTTGCGCAACAGCTCCACCGGTGCAACTTTCGGCAGTTGCAATTGTTGCATTATGCGTAATAAGCAGCTTTCCAATGTTCTCTTCAAGCGTTTCATCATCGTATGCAAAAATATATTCACGCACGTAGGGGAGAAGCGCGGTTTCTTGTGCCGCTATCAAAGCGTGTGTTTCTTCGGCATTGCACGCCGTGCAGGTTAGGCGCAATTTCACCACTCCGGGCGAAGGCAAATATGCAAGGTGCACACTTGGCGGTAATTGATTTTCCCATGGGGCAATCAGTTCGGCGCATTGTGCTTCGGCTATACCGGTGAGTAAAATATGATGATGCTCTATGTGCGGCAACTCAAACACCTGCGGCAAACGAGGAAGCACGAAATTCGTCATCATAGTAGTCATTTCAAAGGGAACGCCGGGCATGGAAATTACTTCGCAGCCATTGCGGCTAAACCACATTCCCGAAGCCGTGCCGCACGAATTGGGAACAATCAACGCATTGTGCGGCAGCATTGCCTGACTTCGGTTGTGTTCGTTCATTTCGCCGTTGCGGCTTTTTAGAAAAGTTGCAATAGTGGCGTATGCCTGCTCGTGAAATTGCAGGGTGCTTTGAAAAATATCGCACAAAACAACTTTTGTAATATCGTCGTTCGTAGGACCCAAACCGCCGGTAATAAGCACAAGGTTATTTTCCTGTATGGCTCGTTGCACGCTTTGCTCAATAGCCTGCCGAGTGTCGGAAATTGTTGTAACCCGCTGTATTTCAAAACCAATACGCGAAAGTCGTTCACCAATCCATGCGGCATTGGTGTTTATGGTGGTACCTATCAAAAGTTCGTCGCCGATGCTTATAATTTCTGCTAACATTATGTAATTGTTTAGAGATTATTTTTCTGCAAAAATATGAAATCAATGAGTAGAAAAAATAAATGTTATTGATTTTAGTACAAAAAACTGTATATTTGCAGAGTAAACGTAAAACTTACGACTATGACAACACTAACAATACAATATGATGCTCGAAACTCACGACTTAACACCCTAATTGATGAAATAATACAAGCAGGTGCAAGAATTCTTGAACCACGAACAAAAACACTAACTGAAAAAGACAAAGTTTTAGCAGCATATCAAAAAATGTTTGGGAAACGACGAGGGAATAAATATACAGACAATGAGATATTTATTTTTAATTCAAAATTAAACGCTGCAAACACAATAGCTAAATACATATAAAATATGAAATACAAACAAGGCGATATTATCGAAGTAGATTTTATGTTACCCGATTACCAATACAAGGTACACCCTGCAATTATTGTGTCGAATGACACGCTAAATGAAAAAGAAAATTTTTATTATATTGTGCTTGTTTCGTCTAAAACTCACTTTCCCGAATATTCGTACACACTTACAGATGAAATGACTACAAATAAATTTAGCAAACAAAGCTATGTCAAATGCCAAGTGATGTATTATGAAAAAGAAAGAGGCGTAATTCGTAGATTAGGAAAAGTAAAACAACCCTATCTTGACGAAATAGTAGAAAAAATCAAAGAAAGTATATTTTAATATTCGGAAGATTATAATTCGCTCTGAAAGAGCAACATAACCCAGCCCAATCCCAACGGGTTGTGGTTTAATAATGTATTCTATTTGAGCACCCTGAAAGGGTAACATAGATTGTGCTGCCTTTTCAAGGCGCACATACCGTATTTCATTGTTTACCCAACGTGCCGCTACGCTTGCATTGAGCTGGTATATAAAAGACTTTCAGCCTTTTGCGGCAATGATTAAATTTCGTGCGTTTGCCCCAATGATTTTTTTTTATGAAATTTAAACAATCTGTTAGGGTAAAAAGTCATATATTTGTCCTACCGACAGAACCCACAAGCAAAAAAACAAAACCCATGAACCGAAGTACAACGTACGAGCTCAGCGCAGCTAAAAAACTACTATTTATATGTTCTTTTTTTTGTGCATTTTGTTTTGCTCAGGGGCAACCTTACACACCACCAACCGTTTATACCAACACCCTGCAAAGCTCATTCAACTACGGAAGCAATGCAAATTCAAATTCAACGGCTAATAAAAGCGATGCGCCTTGCACCCCAACCGTTACAATTGTAAAAAAAGATGTCTGCCAAAACGATAGTATTCATTTACTTTTTACCGGCACAGCACCTTTTAAATTGGATTATTCGCTCAATGGCGCAAGGCGTAAAATTACGGTTTTTGGTACGGACACTGCATTTGTTGCCACACAAGCGGGCGGAAATGTGCTTATTGTATATGATTTAGTTGACGGAAATAATTGTTTCGACGGCGTAGAAATCAACGGGCTTGTGTGGGCAAAATATAATGTTGATGCGCCGGGTACTTTTACAGAAAATCCCGAAGATGCGGGAATGTTTTATCAGTGGAGTAGTTCGATAGGTTGGACTACGACCGACCCGATTGATTGTATTTCTGCCGGTGGTTGTGTTTGGAATAGTAATTGGGGCGATATATGGAAACCTACTTCCTTTGCGATATGCCCCGAAAGTTGGCGAGTGCCCACAAATGATGAATTACAAACTTTGGTTGATGCAGGCAGTCAATGGACAACAGTCAACGGCGTAACCGGCAGAATGTTCGGCAGCGGCAACAATACGATTTTCTTACCTGCCGCCGGCGAGCGAAATCCCCATTATCGAGGTCAAATACATGGAGCAGGTACGGACGGTTTCTATTGGAGTAGTGATGGCGGAGAAGGACATATATGTACAATAGGGCATGAATGGATTACAACCTTTTGCAGTAGTAAGAGTAAAGCTCTATCTTTTTCCGATACACTTGTAGATATGGAAAGATTTACCTTTTCTTCGGAAGGACTTAGTGTGCGTTGCGTAAAAGAAAAAGAGATTATTACCGACACAATAACCCTAACCGTCCACTCCCCAAAAACCAAAACCATAACCGCCACAATCTGCTCCAACGACATCTATCGTTTCAACGGAAAATACTACAACGAAACAGGAACATACACCGCCACCCTGCAAACTTCTTTCGGTTGCGACAGCATTGTTACGTTGAATTTAACGGTTGATGAAAGTTGTGTATCTTGTACTCCGCCAACTGTTACAATTGTAGAAAAAAATGTTTGCCTAAACGATGCTATTCATTTACAATTTACCGGCATAGCCCCTTTTCAGTTAGATTATGAGTTTAACGGCGTAAGGCAAAAAATCACAATTTGGGGAATGGACACCACACTTGCAGCAACGCAATCGGGCAAAAATGTGTTTATTGTATATAATTTGGTTGACGGCGAGGGTTGTTCGTTTGGAAATTCCGATACCGACGACGGCGTAGAAATCAACGGGCTTGTGTGGGCAAAATATAATGTTGATGCGCCAAATACTTTTACTCAAAATCCCGAAGATACGGGAATGTTTTATCAATTTAATAGTCCCGTTGGTTGGAGCGCAACCGACCCGATGGTTTCTACCGACGGTAGCACTTGGAGCAGTTGTCGGGAAGAAAATAATGCCACAACGTGGGAAAACGCAAATAATGTATGTCCCGAAAATTGGCGAGTGCCTACAAATGATGAATTACAAAGTTTGGTTGATGCAGGCAGTCAATGGACAACAGTTAACGGCGTAACCGGCAGAATGTTTGGCAGTGGCGATAATACGATTTTTTTACCTGTTGTCGGCATGCGAGACCCTACTTTACAGGGTGCTATCTATAATGTAGGGTTTGGTTATTATTGGAGTAGTGTTGGAGAAAATCAGGTTATGTGTATTGGCTTTCCACCACCACCCGATCCTCGACCACCACATTGGCGTATGGGTGTTTGTTGTAGCCAGAGTGAGACATTGTATTTTAACGATGAATACCATCATGTAACCAAATATGCGTTTGCTTCGGAAGGACATAATGTACGTTGCGTAAAAGAAAAAAACAGTATTGCCGACACAATAACAATAATCGTAGCCGTCCACCCCACAAAAACCGACACCCTACACATTTCAATTTGCGAAAACGAAAAATATTTTTTCAACGGAAATTATTACAACACAACAGGTTTGTTCACCGCCACCCTGCAATCCTCATTCGGTTGCGACAGCACAGTAACCCTCAATTTAACCGTACTTGTGCCCGATACTACACGCATAAACGCAACGATTTTTGTAGGCGAAGGCTATAACCGGCACGGTTTTACAATTCCAATTCAAACCGAAGCCGGCACACTACACGACACCTTGCGTTTGAAAAGTAAATACCTGTGCGATAGTGTTGTAATCTTGACATTGAAAATAGATACGATTTGTACGCCGCCAACGGTTACAATTTTGGAAAAAGATGTGTGCCAAAATGATAACATTCATTTAGTTTTTACCGGCACAGCACCTTTTGAATTGGATTATTCGCTTAATGGCGTAAGGCGTAAAATTACGGTTTTTGGTATGGACACGGCGTTTGTTGCTACACAAGTAGGTAAAAATGTGTTTATTTTCCACGATTTAATTGACGGAAATGGTTGTTCATCAAACGACACAAAAGACGGCGTAGAAATCAACGGAATTATTTGGGCAAAATATAATGTTGATGCACCGGGTACTTTTGCTGCAAACCCCGAAGATGCGGGATTGTTTTATCAGTGGAATACTACCAGAGGTTGGAGTTCAACAAATCCAGCTATTTCTACCGATGGGAGTGCTTGGCGTGATGAATGGGATTGGAACTGGAGTGCCAATGATGCAACAACGTGGGAAACCACCAACAATATATGCCCCGAAGGGTGGCGAATACCAACTCATTCTGAACAAGTAAGTCTTGTGGGTGCAGGTAGCATTTGGCAAACTCAAAACGGCAAAAGAGGGTTACTCTTTGGCAGTGGTAACAATACTATTTTTCTTCCCAATTGTTATTTTCGTTTTGGTAGCAATAATCTAACGGGTGACAGTTATTATGATGCAACTCGTTATTGGAGTAGTACTCGTGTGTCTGGGTCGAGTGCCTCTTATAGACTTGGATTTGGAATTAATACTCAAGAAGTAAGCCTGTACAGCGGAACGTGGCATTATAGTGCTCTACCTGTCCGCTGCGTAAAAGACATCAAAAAAGACACCATAACCGTCCACCCCACAAAAGAAGAAACCATAACCGCCACAATCTGCTCCAACGAAACCTACCTTTTCAACGGCAACAATTACAACGAAACAGGAATTTACACCGACACCTTAAAAACTTCTTTCGGTTGCGATAGCATTGTAACACTCACGCTTACGGTAAATCCGGCGTTTGATGAACAGGAAAATATAACGATTTGCGATAGCGAATTACCGTTTACTTTCCGTGATGTTGTGTTTGGAACCGAAACGGTAAGCGGTCAATATATTTTTAACCGAAAAACCGTGAACGGGTGCGATAGTATTACAACACTTACTCTCACGGTAAATCCTACTTTTGATTTACAGGAAACTATCATACTGTGCGACGACATATTTCCGTTTACTTTTCGTGATATTACGTTTGAGACGGGAACAGCAGAGGGTACGTACGTTTTTAACCGCACAACCGTAACCGGCTGCGACAGCACGGTAACGCTTAATCTTACTTACAATACTAATTTTACCGAACAGATTACGCTGTGCGACAGTGAGTTGCCCTTTACTTTTCGCGATATTACGTTTGGAACCGGAACGGTAAGCGGCGATTATGTTTTCAATCGCACATCACTGTATGGTTGCGATAGTATTGTAACGCTCTCACTTACGGTAAATGAAAGTTTTACCGTGTTCGATACCATTGTGTTGTACGATAATGATTTGCCATTTACCTACCTCAATATGACTTTTTCGCACGGCTCATACAGTGGCGATTACGTGTTTCCTCGAAAAACCGTTTCCGGTTGCGATAGCATTATACATCTCAATCTCACTATTCATCAAATTTTGCGGCAAACTATTTGCGAAAGCGAATTGCCGACTTTAATTCGCGATACTTGGTTTCCACAAGGAACACCGAGCGATGTGTATATGGTAGATAAGGGTTTGACAACGTTGATTTTAACGGTCAATCCTACGCCGCAATTTACCATTTCTAATACTGATATAATTGCGTGTACAAACTCAAATTATGTTGAAATTGTTGCCGGAAATTTTGCTCCACCATTTAATGCAAATGCAAGTTTGCAATGGACAATACTATACGAAAACGGCGACCGTTACATAATTCCCGATAATTCAGGGCAAATTTTGCTCGCTGATACAGTACTGTTTCCCGATGTGGGAAAATATCGCATTGAGGTGGTGTATCAATATCAGTCCAATGGCAGAGTGTGCAACAGCAGTACAACCGTTATAGATTATGCGGTTTTTGAACCGCCTCATTCGCCAATTGTCGCAACTCAAAAAACTATGTGCGAAGGCGAACTTTCGCCTTTGCAAGCCTTTGGCAGTCCGCTTATTCAATGGATTAGCAGCGATAAAAAATTACACAATTGGGTAGGCGAAACATATAATTTTGAAAAATTAGGATTGAGCGATATTCCGGTTGGCACTTACGAATTTGAACTTTTTGATATTGATGCCGTTTCGGGTTGCAAAAGTGAGCGTGTGCAAACTTCTTTTGAGGTTACACCTGCGGCAAATCCTAAAATCATGGGTCGCAATCAATTCTGCCTGCAATCAATTGAAGAACAGTACGAAATAAAAACGGTAGCACAAGGCAGTGAATATTTTTGGAAAACATCGGGTAATCAGTATAACTATTCCAAAGACGGAAATCCGTACTCGCCCAATCGGTATGTTGATTGGTACGGCGTGGGAATTGATACTTTAAGCGTATATGAACGTACCTACGCAGGTTGCGAGGGGTACGATACGCTTGTGGTTTTTATTGCCGATTACCCTGTGCCATTTTACACGTGGAGTTTGCCGAGTGCAAGCACCATAATTGAATTTACCGACAGTTCCTATCAAGCTCCAATTGTAGCAACTCAACCCGATGGCACGCAGGTCGAAATTCCACTAACCTACACTATGGAATGGTTTTTTGATACAAATGATAATCGTGATACTTCGGTGGTAGATATGTTTGTGGAATATCACAACAGATTTAATCCGATACAAATAGAAAATTACACCTACGGTTTCAAATACCCAATCTTGACCGTAACCAATAATTACGGTTGCCATGCGAGTTACGTAACTGAAATATTTGTCGATATACCAAACGGCATATACATTCCCAACGCATTCAGCCCCGCCAACGCTGCCGCATCGGTACGAGTATTTAAACCGGTTGCCTACAATTTGGAATATTGCAAAGTGTGGATTTACGACAAATGGGGGAATTTACTATGGTATTCCAATGAAGTACAAAACGGCACATTTACCGGCGCGTGGGACGGAGTTTACAATGGCGAACTCTTGCAATCCGATGTGTACATTTGGAAAATAGAGGCGAAATTTTTGAATGGTACTACTTGGGCTGGGCAGAAAAAAATGCTTGGTGGCTATTCTAATTTTGGCTCGGTGGTGTTGATTAGGTAGTAGAGACTGTGTTACGTAAAACACGTAAAATAAGCGCAGAGTGTAATAATTTTTTACTAAAATTCATTTTCTTATTATCATTTTTTATACGTTTGCAAAAAAATATTATAAACAATTACTAAAATGAACAAAGAATTAGAAGGACAAGTGAATGATTTCATGGCAAAAGTAATTGCTCGAAATCCGGGGGAAACAGAATTCCACCAAGCAGTAAAAGAAGTAGTAGAATCATTATTACCATTTATTGAAGCAAATCCTAAATATAAGTCGGCGAAAATTCTTGAAAGAATGTTGGAGCCCGAACGTGTAATTATATTCCGTGTTCCGTGGTTGGACGACAAAGGCGAAGTGCAAATCAACCGCGGTATTCGTATTCAAATGAACAGCGCAATTGGTCCATACAAAGGCGGTATTCGTTTCCACCCTACGGTAAGTTTGGGTGTATTGAAATTTTTGGCTTTTGAACAAGTATTCAAAAATAGCCTTACCACACTTCCTATGGGTGGCGGTAAAGGTGGTTCGGATTTCGACCCAAAAGGAAAATCCGATAACGAAATTATGAAATTCTGTCAAAGTTTTATAACCGAGTTGCAACGCCACATTGGTGCCGACCTTGACGTTCCTGCCGGCGATATAGGCGTGGGCGGACGTGAAGTTGGTTACATGTATGGTCAATACAAGCGTATTCGTAATGAATATACCGGCGTTTTTACAGGTAAATCAATAAACTGGGGCGGCTCATTAATTCGTCCGCAAGCAACGGGTTACGGTCAAGTATATTTTGCCGAAGAAATGCTAAAAACTCGCGGCGATTCTATGAAAGGAAAAATTTGCGTAGTTTCGGGTTCGGGCAATGTGGCTCAGTATGCAATTCAAAAAGCTACGCAAATGGGTGCAAAATGCGTAACAGCATCAGACTCAAACGGATTTATTTACGACCCTGCCGGTATTGATACCGAAAAATTTGCATACCTGCAAGACCTTAAAAATAACAAACGCGGACGTATTAAAGAATACGCCGAAAAATACGGTTGCGAATATCACGAAGGCAAAACTCCTTGGGGTATAAAATGTGATGTTGCTCTTCCTTCGGCTACGCAAAATGAATTGAACGGCGACGATGCACGCGCTTTGTTGGCAAATGGCTGTATCTGCGTATCGGAAGGAGCAAATATGCCTTCTACGCCCGAAGCTGTTGAATTATTTGTTGAAGCAAAAATTCTTTACGGACCCGGAAAAGCTGCCAATGCAGGTGGTGTATCAACATCGGGACTTGAAATGTCGCAAAACTCTATGCGTCTTTCGTGGACAGCCGAAGAAGTTGATGCAAAATTGCACAGTATAATGAAAAATATTCACGCTACGTGCGTAAAATACGGAACCGAACCCGATGGTTTTATCAATTATGTGAAGGGCGCTAACATTGGCGGTTTCATAAAAGTTGCCGATGCCATGATTGAACAGGGATTGGTGTAAAGAGAATGCGTTAGTGATAACGTATTAGTTTTCATAGTTGTTGGACCCAAGTCTTTTCTTTTAAAGGCTTGGGTTTTTATTTTTCAACAATTTTGTTATTTTTTAACTTTTTATTTGGATTAAGAAACTGAATACCTTATCTTTGTGGCTTCATTGTTAAACAAAAATCAAATTCACAAAACCAATTAAACTCACAAACGTATGAAAAAAATTTTCAAAAAACTCACACTCGCCTGCCTTCTGCCGATAGCAGCGATGGCGGCGACTTTTGCCCAAAACGTGGCAATTAACAGTACAAACTTCCCCGACGCTAATTTCAGGGCATGGGCGCTGGCGCAACCGTGGGGCAGCGATGCGGTGCTCACTCCTACCGAAGCTGCCGCAATTGCAACCATCAACGTTGCCGGAAAGGGAATAGCTTCGCTGGAAGGAATACAGTATTTTCCAAATCTGAAAACGCTCGATTGTTCCAAAAACCAACTCACGTCGCTCAATGTTTCGGCATTGACGCATCTTCAAACGTTGGATTGCTACAACAATCAACTCATTTCGCTTGATTTGTCGGCATTGGCATTTTTAAAATATTTGCAGTGCCAAAACCAAACCCCAACGCTTACTTTAAGTGCGGACGGTACGGTATATAGCAAAGCAGTAGCGTTGAATAATCCTGCAAAACTTGTAGCAGGCGTGAGCTACGCTGGTGGCAAATTGGTGAGCAACAGCAACACAATTGCCACTACGCCTTTTGAAGTGAATGTAGCAGGTCGCAGCGATAAAATGACCGGTACTATTACTTTATTGTATGGCGGTACCGTTGTTCCAACTAATCCTTTTTGCGGCGGCACGGGTACAGAATCAGACCCTTACCAAATTTGCACAGCAGAGCAATTAAACCAAGTTAGAAATTACTTAGATGCATCATTCAAATTGATGAACGATATTGATTTAACGCAATTCCTTATTGATAATAACGACGGAGGTCAAGGTTGGTTGCCGATTGGAACAGCCGAAGCTCCATTTACGGGTACTTTCAATGGTAACAACAAAAAAATCGCGGGTTTGTGGATAAATCGCCCAACAACCAATAATATTGGTTTGTTTGGTGCTATAAAAGGTAATGTCCCCGGCGTTCCCGACAAACCAATCATAAGCAATGTGAGTGTAGAAATCGCAGCAGGCAAAGAAGTAAAAGGAGGCAGCAATGTTGGCGGCTTGGTCGGACAACAACTTGCCGGAGGACAATACAGCACCAACTTCTATTCTCCTGCCATTTCTGACTGCTCCGTAACAGGAAATGTAAGCGGAAATAGTACTGTTGGCGGCTTGATGGGATATAGTTTTGTGAGCAGCAGCAGCACTTTCATTGAAAACTGTTACGCAACAGGAAATGTAAGCGCAGCAGGCAGTGTTGCCGGCGGCTTGATAGGAAGCGTTTTTATCAGCGGTTCTATGGGCGGCAGTGGCACAGCCGACATTGTTAACTGTTATGCAACAGGAAATGTAACAGGAACTGATTATATTGGCGGCTTAATTGGCGATAGTAGGGGAAATAGTTTCCGTGTTTCCAACAGCTATGCAACCGGAAATGTTACAGGGAATAATTATGTTGGCGGCTTTATAGCAGCTACAAGCGGTTGGCAAGGCGGAACACCTGTTACCAACTGCTACGCAACAGGAAATGTAACAGGTGCAGATTATGTTGGCGGCTTTATCGGACAAAGTATTTGTAACATTACCAACTGCTACTCAATAGGAAAAGTAACAGGAACAGGTGCTAATGTTGGCGGTTTGACAGGAAACCATTCATGGACATTTAATTTCATTACCAGTTCATATTACGACAGCACAACAAGCGGACAAAGCGATACCGGCAAGGGCACTCCAAAAACCACTGCCGAACTAAAAACCCAAAGCACTTTCACCGGTTGGAATTTTGCAGTAGTTTGGAAAATGTGCCCCGGCAGCTACCCAATTTTGCAATGGCAACCTATTACAGATTGCGATAACTTCCCTATTCCTACACCTTCATTCTGCGGCGGCGCGGGTACTCCAACCAACCCTTACCAAATCTGCACAACTGCACAATTGAACGAAGTTAGAAATCATTTAGACGCATCATTTATATTAATGAATGATATTGACTTAACCAGCTTTATTGCAGAAAATGATAATGTAAATGGTTGGTTGCCGATAGGAACGGCTGAGGCACAATTTAAAGGTGTGTTCAATGGTGCGGGATATAAAATTACCGGCTTATGGATAGACCGCACGATTAGTTATGTTGGCTTGTTCGGCTGTGCATTTGGAGCAACCATAAGCAATGTTGGCGTGGAAATTCCGGAAGGAAAAGAGGTAAAGGGAGAAAATAGCGTAGGTGGCTTAGTGGGCTCAAATCACATGTCAACTACTGTTACCAACTGCTATGCAACAGGAAATGTAAGCGGAAATGGTGCTGTTGGTGGCTTGGTGGGAGCTAATACAAACACTGGTCCAATGGGAAGCGGTGCAAATCGCATTACCGGCTGCTACGCAACAGGAAATGTAACAGGAAATGATTATGTTGGCGGTTTAGTGGGAAGCAATAGTAATTCTTACGTTACCAATTGTTACGCAACAGGAAATGTAAGCGGAAACGAAGTAGTTGGTGGTTTGGTGGGATACTCTAATGGTTATAAATGGGGGGCAGCTATTACCAACTGCTACGCAATAGGAAAAGTAATTGGCGAAAATAAAGTCGGAGGTTTCGCAGGTGAAATAGGCACTTCTTATATTAACAACTCGCTCTACAATTACACGGTTAACCCAACATTAGAAAGCGTTGGTTTTGGCAGTTCTGAATGGGCTTTCGGCGCATCTATCACCACTTTGAAAATCCAAACTACTTTCACAGAAAGAGGTTGGAATTTTGCAGCAGACGGCGACTGGAAAATGTGCCCCGGCAGCTACCCAATTTTGCAATGGCAACCTATTACAGATTGCGATAATTTCCCTGTATATTCGCCATTCTGCGGCGGTACGGGAACAGACCTTGACCCTTACAAAATCTGCACAGCCGAGCAATTAAACGAAGTGAGAAATTATTTAGATAAATCATTTATTTTAATGAATGATATTGATTTAACACAATTCCTTATTGATAATAGTAACGCAGGACTAGGCTGGTTGCCGATAGGACCATCTACAATGCCATTTACAGGTAATTTCAATGGCGCAGGGCATAAAATTACGGGCTTGTGGATGAAACGTACGTCTGTTCTCGATAATGGGTTGTTTGGCGTAATAGAAGGCGCAATCATCGACAATGTTGGCATTTCAGCAACAAGCATCAAAGGGTTAGGACAAGTCGGAGCATTGGCGGGAGTCAGTAGAAATTCTACCATTAAAAACTGTTATGCAACAGGAAATGTAAGTGGAATAGAAATAGTTGTCGGCGGTTTGGTAGGAATCCTTATCGATGGTTCTACTGTTACCAACAGCTATGCAACAGGAAATGTAGTAAGCGGAGAAGGTAATGTTGGTGGATTGGTGGGATGCAGTCATAATTCCACTATTGCGAATTGCTACGCAACAGGAAATGTAAGCGAAACAGGAGTTCCCGGCGGTCCAATGAGTGGTGATGTTGGTGGCTTAGTAGGAGTTAATGCTAATTCTTCTACCATCATAAATTGTTATGCAACAGGAAATGTAAGCGGATATGCAAAAGAAGATGTTGGCGGCTTGGTGGGAACCAATTATGATGCTACCATTATCAATTGCTATGCAACAGGAAATGTGGTTAGAACAGGGTCTCGTATTGGCGGCTTGGTGGGACGCGATCAAGGTTCTACTACTAACTCGTTCTACGACAGCCAAACAACCGGACAAAGCGACACTGGCAAAGGTACGCCAAAAACCACCGCCGAAATGAAAACCCAAAGCACTTTCACTGATTGGAATTTTGCCGCAGGCGGCGACTGGAAAATGTGCCCCGGTAGCTACCCAATTTTACAATGGCAACCTATGTCGGATTGTGATAATTTCCCTGTTACACCTACATGTGCCGGTATTGCCATAAACGCAACCAACTTCCCTGATGCAATTTTCAGAGCATGGGCATTGGCGCAACCGTGGGGCAGCGATGCGTGTATTTCTGCCGAAGAAATTGCGGGAATTAAACTCATTAACGTTGCTAATAAAGGAATACAAGATTTAACAGGTATTGAGTATTTTACAGGTCTTCAATATTTGTATTGCTCAGGCAATCAACTTACTTCGCTTAATGTTTCGGCTTTAACAAATCTTAAGTTATTGTATTGCCAAGATAATCAACTCGCATCGCTCAATGTATCGGCTTTGATACATCTTCAAGAATTGAATTGCAGCCGTAATAAACTTACTGCTCTTGATGTGTCGGCTCTGGTTAATCTTCAAGCATTGTATTGTACCGCTCAAATCGCAACGCTTACTTTAAACACAGACGGTGCTGTATATAGCACAGCAATAGCGTTGAACAATCCTACAAAACTTGCAGCAGGCATTACTTACGCCGGCGGCAAATTAATTAGCAACAGCAACACAATTGCCTCTACGCCTTTTGAAGTAGTTGTACCGGGAAGCAGCGTGAAATTGAATGGAACGTTCACTCTATTATATAATAATGAAGTGATAGTTTGCACGCACAATTTCAACGCGCTCGGCACTTTGGTAAGCGCAGCAACTTGTACCGCGCCCGCCCAACACAAAGCAAAATGCAGCTTGTGCGGCGAAGAACATGCAACGCTATTGTTGAACGGTGCGCCTGCTCTCGGACACAATTTCACTCTATGGATTGTAAACCCAAGCAATGCAAACCAAGAAATAGAGGTGTGCAGCCGTTGCGGTGTGCCTTCGGGCAACACTCGTCCGGTTGCACCTAGTTGTATTGCCGTAAACGCAACCAACTTCCCCGATGCTAATTTCAGAGCATGGGTAGCGGCGCAAGGTTTTGTAATAGGCGGATGTATTCCTACCGGTGCATTTGAGGGAATAAAAACTATTGATGTTTCGGGATTAAATATTGCCGACCTTACGGGTATCAACTATTTTACTGGACTTCAATATTTGAATTGCTCTAACAATCAACTCTCAGCACTTGATGTTTCAGGTTTGGGAAATCTTAAATTGTTGAATTGCCAAAACAATCAACTTGCTACGCTTGACCTTACAAATAATACACATTTTCAAGAGTTGTACCACTGTGGTAATGCCGGCATTGTGATTAATACTTCGGGCTTGGCATTTGTTAAATACATTGAAGAATGTGGTGAAACCCCAACCGACTGCGACGGCATTGCCGTAAACGCAACCAACTTCCCTGATGCTAATTTCAGAGCATGGATATTGGCACAATCGTGGGGCAGCGACGAGTGTATTTCTGCCGAAGAAATTGCAGGAATACGACATATAGAGCTTACCAACAAAGGAATACAAGATTTAACCGGTATCAACTATTTTACCGGAGCTGTAACCTTGTATTGCGGTCTCAATCAGCTTACTTCGCTCGATGTGTCGGCTTTGACAAATCTTAAAATATTGCATTGTCGCGATAATCAACTTACTTCGCTTAATGTATCGACTTTGGTACATCTTCAAGAATTGAATTGCAGCCGCAACAAACTTACCGAACTTGATGTTAGAGGCTTGACTAATCTTAAAGATTTGTTCTGTACCGGTAATCTGTTCTCTGCACCGCTCAAATCAATGGAACAAGATTTCCGTAGCGACGTAGAAACTTCCATTATTGCGGAAGACGCTATCGGTATCAACGTGTATCCGAACCCAACTACCGACAAGGTGTATCTTACAACCGAAGCCAGCGTTAAAGTATTCAATCCACAAGGCGGATTGTTATACAGCGGATTCGGCAAAGAAGTAGACTTGTCCGGCTATGCAAAAGGATTGTATATTTTGCAGATAAACGGCACCTCTGTTGTGAAGGTAATGAAACAATAACCGAATATTCAAACAAACACACAAACGGCAAACCATTTTTGGTTTGCCGTTTGTGTGTTCACTTATTTCTAATTCATTATGATAGAAACTTTTCCTCAAAAAATCACAACCTTCATTCAAAAACATCACGTGCTTACTTTGGCTACAAGTGCCAATAATCAAGCGTGGTGCGCCAATTGTTTTTACGTGTTCGATAAAAAAACACAGTCTTTGATTTTTTCGTCGGACGCGCAAACAAAACATGCGCAACAGGTTTTGCAAAATAGCGCAGTAGCGGCAAGCATAGTGCTCGAAACCAAAATTGTGGGCAAAATTCAAGGGTTGCAATGCACCGGCATTATGAGTTTGTGCGAGGGCGACGACTTACAAGAGGCGCAAAAAATATATCTTAAAAAATTCCCTTATACCGTACTTATGCAAACCACTTTGTGGCGACTGCACATACACTACGCAAAATTAACCGATAATACGCTTGGCTTTGGAACAAAACTTATTTGGGAACGGTAGAATTTTAGTAACCGGAGCTTCGGGCATTGTTGGTTCGCATTTGATGGTGCATTTATTGCAAATGAAAGCCAACGTGCGAGCATTTGTGCGTAACGAACAATCGCAAGCAAAAGCCTGTGAGGCAATTGCGCTTATTAGCACCGACGAAATTGACACCTCAACAATAGAATGGTCGTTTGGCGAAATAAGTAATTACGATGAGGTGTTTGCAGCTATGCAAGGGTGCGAATATGTATTTCATTGCGCAGGATTTGTGTCGTTTCAAAATTCGCAGGCGCAGCAATTGCACGAAGTAAATGTTGTGGGAACTCGCACTGTTGTAAATGCTGCTCTTAATAGCGGTATTACAAAATTGTGCCATGTAAGTTCGGTAGCAGCCATAAGCAAAGCGGTTGACAACGAACTGATAACCGAAAACTGCGATTACAACCCACACGGCAAACGAAGAGCCTACCAACAATCGAAATACGAAGCCGAAATGGAAGTGTGGCGTGGCATAGCCGAAGGTTTGTGTGCGGTTATAGTCAATCCGTCGATTATTGTTGGTGCTACCGTCAATTGGCAGCAAAGCAGTGCATCGGCGTTTGCAGCCATTAAGAAAGGAATGCCGTTTTACACGTCGGGTGTAACGGGTTATGTGGGAGCACACGATGTTGCCCGCAGTATGATTGCGCTCACGGCAAGCGAAATTTCGGGTGAACGGTTTATTGTTTCGGCAGAGAATTTGGATTATAAAACGTTTTTTACGCTTGTGGCGCAGTCTGTTCACGCCAAAGAGCCGCACATATATATGCCGCAATGGTTATTTTGCGCCTTTGTTCCGTTTATTCGGTTGTATAGTTTTGTAACATGCAAGCCTTCGCAAATTTCGGCAAATTCGGCACGGAGTGCGTATTCTGTTTCTCGGTATGATAGTGCGAAATTATGTGCGGCTGTTGATTTTCAATATACGCCAATGCGAAATGTGATTGAAGAGGTAGGGAAATTATTTTGTGAGGGGATTTTGAGGGAATATTTTTTTTGTCTACACTCGGGGAATTGTTTGCCGTATAAGGGCAGTGTATAACCAACAAGAACAGACTATAAATTGAAAATTGACTTATCCAAAAATTAAGCAAAAATCAAAAAATATTGTACCTTTGCGTATGTTAAATTTGAATGAAAAATAAATAAACATAAAAAACAATCATAGTTTTTTAACAAAAGAGAAAATAAATATGCAACAACTTATTGAACGCAAGCAATATATGCAAGTTCTTCGTAACTTGAAAGACCAAAATATTATCAAGGTCATTACAGGAGTGCGTAGATGTGGAAAATCAACTCTTTTGCAAATGTTTGCCGATGAACTTCTGCAAAACGGCGTCGTGCAAGAACAAATACAGTTTTATAATTTTGAAGATTTGGACACGCAGGCTCTTGGTGATATTTTTCAGATTCATACTCATATCAAAAACAAACTTGTAGCAGACAAAATGAACTATATTTTTCTTGATGAAATACAAAATGTCAAGGAATTTCAACGGCTCGTAGATAGTTTGTTTATTAAAAAGAATTGCGATGTATATATCACAGGCTCAAATGCTTATATGCTTTCGGGCGAATTGGCAACCTTACTTACAGGCAGATATATAGAAACCTCTATTTTGCCATTGCAATTTATTGAGTATTACGAGTTTATCGCCGCCAAATCGCCAAACCTGTCAAAATCGGAAAGTTTGGCGGTTTACATCACGGAAGGCGGTGTTCCAGAGTACTTTAATCAAAAAAACATCAGTCAATCACAAGCTGATGAATTTATGAGAAGTGTATTGAATACGATTATAGAAAAAGACATTTTTACACGATTAGACATTAGAGACAAACACAATTTTAATAAAATTATTGATTTTGCGTTTGACTCTGTCGGTTCGTTTGTTTCGCCGCGTTCCATTTCCGATACACTTCGCACGCACGGAACGATAGTTGATAAAGAGGCGGTTGCACGATATTTAGATGCACTTTGCGATGCATTTTTGCTGTACAAAGTTCCTCGCTACGAAATTAAAGGTAAAGGACTTTTGCAAACATTGAACAAATATTATCTTGTTGACCCTTGTTTTCGTAAAGTACGATTGAAACGCAATATGCAACCCGACCGCACACATTGGTTGGAAAATATGGTTTATCTTGAATTATTGCGCAGATATAGAGATGTTTATATTGGAAAAATTGACAATAAAGAAGTTGATTTTGTTGTTACAGATTACGAGGGTTACACTTCCTATTATCAAGTGGCTTGGACAACAATGAATGAAGAAACGCTTGAGCGAGAACTTGCCTCGTTAAAAGCTATCAAAGATTCCAGTCCGAAATATCTATTGACAATGGACGTAGATTTTAATCCTGTTTATGATGGTATTCGCAAACTGAATATTGTAGATTGGCTATTTTCTAATCAATAAATCAAATAATATGAAACACAGCATTACCCTAATTTTTACACTATTTCTCTGTTCAACTTTGAGCGCCCAACTCTTCAAAGGCGGCATACACGGCGGCATAGTAGCCTCACAAATAGATGGCGATAAAATGAGCGGTTACCGGAAATTTAGTCCATATGGCGGATTGTTTGTGCGCCACCCTTTGGGCACAGGAAAATGGAGTGCACAACTTGAATTAAATTATGCCGGACGTGGCGCACGCAGCGACGATGGCAATATTCGCACATCTATGGGTTATGCCGAAATTCCGCTGTTTGTGGTGTGCAACGTATTTCACTTTCCGTTTCAAATACGAGCGGGAATGGCAGCGTCGTACAAAATTTTTGAAAAAACCGAAACCTTTGGCATCGTATCATCGTCAAACGATTACGGTTCATGGGATTTTCCGCTGCTTGTAGGTGTTGATTATCAAATAACCGAACGAATTGCCGTTGATGCTCGATTTTCGTACAGCGCACTACGCGTGGGTAAGCAGTTTTACCACAATGCGTTGAGTTTTGGATTGCGGTATTATATAGCTCTCTAAATAAGTTCAATGAGCAAATAAAAGAAAAAAGAAATAATCTTGCAAATTGAGAGAAAATTCATTACTTTTGCTTTTCAAATTCAAATGAGG
>WQTX01000067.1 GCA_009786075.1 Bacteroidota bacterium
GCGTTAACTACAAATATTTTCGGTGCTCTGCACCTTTTGCGTCGCAACTTATAAATCGTAACTATTTGAAAAATCTATTTGACTTTTTGGACAGCCTCAATACTCTAACTAATCAAAGTGTTATTGTATGCGCACGGGACGAATTGAAAATGCTGTCGCGCTCGGGTGTATTCCAACGCCTGCAGCATTGCCGTAAAAGTACAAAAAGCATGCTTCGCCTTGATTACCGTCGCTTGCCCAATAATAACCCCCATCGCCTGCATTGCGCAACTCTCCGTCGTGGTAATAACGATAGCCCACTGCCGGTAAAAACATAGACCTGCCGGTTGCTTTGTCGGTAAATAAACGCCCGGCAACACCGTTTTGAGTAGTGCGTTTGTTTGTTACTTTGTCTGTATCAAACAAAGTCTCTAATTCTGCATTTGTTGGCATTCGCCAACCTTGCGGGCAGGGGTTGTTAGCACTTTCCCACATAATACCAACAGTATTTGTTGCGTTCCAATCATCTATTTTAATTCCCGCTTTTGGGTCTGTTACGCTCCACGCTTTTTTTCTATTCCATTGATAAAACATTCCTGCACTTTCGGGGTTTTCGGCAAACTTTCCAAATTCACCTACGTTGTGAGTTGCCCATATTACGCCATTGATTACAACACAATCGGTGTCTAAACTTGTCTGTTTATTTTCTTTGGGTTGGGGCGTTTCTTCTTTATTACAAGCGTTAAATGCTGCTACCGAAAATCCAAGCACTATGAATAATCCAATTTTTTTAAATATTTTTTTCATTTGTTGTGAGTATTAAATTAGTGCCCAAATATATTAAAATAATTGATAATTACCAATAGGGGAGATAATTATTTAGGGCAAATCAAAAAAAAGGTTGTCAATTGACATAAAATAATACCTTTGCCGAAAATTCCTCGTTCCCTTGTCTCCTACAACCTTGTTCCCTAATGAACCCAACAATCCTCGCCATAGAAACCTCATGCGACGACACTTCGGCAGCCGTTATATGCAATGGTATTGTGAAATCGAATTGTATTGCAAGTCAAAAAATTCACGAGCAGTATGGCGGCGTTGTTCCCGAATTGGCATCGCGTTCGCACCAGCAAAATATGGTTCCGGTGGTACATCAAGCCTTATGCGATGCCGGTGTTGCGGTTTCAGACATTGATGCTGTTGCCTGTACTGTTGGTCCCGGATTGCTTGGCTCGTTGCTTGTGGGAGTTTCGTTTGCCAAAGGTTTTGCGCTTGCGCATGGGTGTAAACTGATAGAAGTCAATCATTTACACGCTCACGTGTTGGCAAGTTTTATAGAAACCGGCACGTACAAACCGCCAAAGCCGCAGTTTCCGTTTATGTGCCTGTTGGTATCGGGTGGCAATACGCAAATTATACTTGCTCACGATTACAATCGCATGGAAATTTTGGGCGCAACCATTGACGATGCTGCCGGCGAAGCGTTCGATAAATGCGCAAAACTTATGGGATTGCCCTACCCGGGTGGACCACACATTGACCGGCTTGCGCAACAGGGCAATGCGCAGGCATTTGCGTTCAACAAACCACATATAGCCGGTTATGATTATAGTTTCAGCGGTTTCAAAACATCGGTATTGTATTTTTTGCAAAAAGAAATTGCGAAAAATCCTGACTTTATACAAGAAAATTTACCTGATTTGTGCGCTTCAATTCAGCATACAATAGTTGAAATGTTGATGCAAAAATTGAAAAAAGCGGTACAAGCAACCGGAGTGAAACATCTTACGATTGGCGGTGGCGTTGCTGCAAATTCGGGTTTGCGCAGCGCAATTCAAACATTTGGCGAAAAACATACTATCGCGACCTACCTGCCTCCGCCTGTTTACACCACCGACAATGCCGCCATGATTGCCGTAGCAGCTCATTATAAATTTATGGACAAGCAATTCGGTAATCTAAATATGAAACCGAAGGCTCGGTACTCGCTTGAGGAGTATTTTGGGGAATGTGCTAATATGCCAATATGAAAATGTGCTAATATGCCAATGTGAAAATATGTCAATATGAAAATGTGCCAATATGAAAATTGAAATTTCTGAATTATAATTTATTGTGATTTATCAAATTTTGATAATCAAAAAACAATTATCAAAAAACAATTATCAAAAAACAATTATCAAAAAACAATTATCAAAAAACAATAATTAAATTTTGATAATTAAAAAATACTGTTTATTCCGTTTACGACCGTTTCTTCGGGCTTTGGCTGAATAAAGTGTTCTGATAAAAAGTATTTTTACAAAAAAAATTGCTCCATTATATTTTTTGTGTATCTTTACGGGGTTTTTGAAAAAATAATATATTTAAAATAAACAAATGAAAGCAGATGTTCTTTTAGGACTACAATGGGGCGACGAAGGAAAAGGTAAAATAGTGGACGTGTTAACGCCCAATTACGATATAATTGCACGGTTTCAGGGCGGTCCGAATGCCGGGCACACTTTGGTTTTTAACAATGTGAAACATGTGTTGCACACAATTCCATCGGGGATTTTCCGTGAAAATGCCTTAAATATTATAGGTAATGGTGTGGTTATTGACCCTTATATTTTCAAAGAAGAGGTCGATAAACTTGTGGCGCAGGGAATTGATGTTGCCAAAAAAATAATTCTTTCGTCCAAAGCGCATATTATAATGCCTACGCACAAAGCGTTGGACGAGGCGTACGAAAATGCAAAAGGCGACAAAAAAATCGGTTCAACCAAAAAAGGAATTGGACCAACTTATACCGATAAAATTGCACGTCATGGCTTGCGCGTGGGCGATATTGTGAATAATTTCGAGGCTCGCTACGCCGAATGTAAAAATAATCACTTGCAAATTCTGAAAAATTACGAATATTCATTCGATATTGCAGCCTACGAAAAACAATGGTTTGAGGGAATTGCTCTTTTAAAATCATTGCGTATAGAAACTACCGAAGTATTTGTAAATCAGCAAATGCAAGCAGGCAAAGCCGTGTTGTGCGAAGGTGCGCAAGGTACGTTGCTCGACATTGAATTTGGCTCATACCCATTTGTAACTTCGTCGAATACTATTTCGGCGGGAGCTTGTACCGGATTGGGAATTTCGCCACGAGCAGTAGGAGAGGTGTTTGGAATTTTCAAAGCATATTGTACCCGAGTGGGTAGCGGACCATTTCCTACCGAATTGTTCGATGCCAACGGTAAAACCATGCAAAATGTGGGAATGGAATTTGGCTCAACTACCGGACGTGCCCGCCGTTGTGGTTGGTTAGATTTGGTTGCGCTCAAATATGCCATTATGATAAATGGTGTAACCCAATTGTTTATGATGAAAATTGATGTGCTCAATTCGTTTGACAGCATCAAAATTTGCACCGCATATAATTATAAAGGTACAACAATAGACTATTTGCCCGACGATTTGGAAAATGTAGAGCCTGTGTATCAAGAATTTGCAGGTTGGAAACAAGATTTGCCGATGAGCAGTTACGAAGAATTACCGGCTGCAATTCACGCCTACGTTGCATTTATAGAAAAAGAAACCGGCATTCCGGTAACAATAGTTTCAACAGGTCCGGAACGTGAAAAAACAATTATTCGCAAATAAAAAAAATGGATTGCTTCGTTCCTAATGACGTTTATTCGAGCGTCATTGCGAGGAACGAAGCAATCTAAAAAATAATAAAACTTACCTAATTAATAACCCATAAAAACAGTAAAGCTATGTATTGGACATTAGAATTAGCCTCAAAATTGGAAGATGCACCATGGCCTGCAACAAAAGACGAGTTAATAGATTTTGCAATACGTTCGGGCGCACCGCTCGAAGTAATTGAAAATTTGCAAGAAATTGAAGATGAAGGCGAAATGTACGAATGTATCGAAGAAATTTGGACAGACTACCCAAGCAAAGACGATTTCTTTTTTAACGAAGAAGAATATTAAACAATTATTAATTATAAATTATTAATTATGGGTTGAGCAATTTCAATGTGTGATTAATAATTAATAATTGATAATTAATAATTAAAAAAAATGGAACTACAAGCTCAGTTAGTAAAAATACTTCCTGCTCAGAGTGGGCAAGGAAGGAATGGTGTGTGGAAAAAACAAGAATACGTGTTTCAAACTCAAGACCAATACCCGAAACAAGTATGCGTATCGGTGTGGGGCGACAAAGTGAATGAAAAAGATATGATACCCGGTACTCAGTACACAATTTCATTTGACATAGAAAGCCGGGAATATCAAGGTAGATATTTTACCGAAGCAAGAGCGTGGAAAATAGTGCCTGCGCAAGGTGGAAATGCACAACCTCAAAACAGTGCAACGCCTCCGGTTTTTGATGCACCTATGCCAACCGAACCGGTTTTTGAACCTTCGGACGATTTACCGTTTTAAGTTTTTTGAACGCGGATAACGCAGATGACACAGATAAGCGCGGATTTTTATTTCTAAAAATCTGCGCTTTGTCGTATTAGCGTTTGGGGTTATCTGCGAAAACCCCGAAGGGCTCGACGAAGTCAACCTTTAGCTCGGCGCAGCCAATCTGCGTTATCTGCGTTCTATTTTCCGCGCACAATCCGCACAATAGTAGTAATCACAAACGTAATCACAAAATTAACCGCCGACACACAAATGGCAAAAAGCAATAAAGCATACAAATAATTCATAATGCTCGAAGTTGCAAGCCACGACACTGCCGGAAATTCCCAAATTTCGGCTATAAGCATACCGAGCAACAGCACTGCACACAAAACCAACAATCCACGAAACATAGTGCGTACATCGGGCAAACTTAATTGCATGTGCGACGATATGGCGAGCATAATATAACCATACACCCACGGTTGCCATGAGGAAAAATTGAGTTGTTTAAAAAAGTGCCAAAAACTACCAAACGCTTGCTGCAAAAAATGCCAAAGAGTTGTAAGAAATGATACAAACGAAATATTTTTTTGCAATGGTATAATTTTCGTTGCGGGCAATGCAAATGTTTCGGAAAAGAATAGAACAGTTACAAAATACAGCATCAGCGCACCAAAAATAATTGGAGCACAACCAATAAAAAAATTCCCAGCGGCTTGATACCAATTTTTGCTATCGTAACTATGAGTTACATAGCCAAGCGTACCGTCTTGTTTATTGGGTTTAAACAGTTGAATATCTGTTATTTTATGATTGAAAATCACACAAAACAAAGCGTGCCCCAATTCGTGCAAAGGCACGCCAATCCAACCGGTTAGGTATATATCAACTGCCGGAACGCCGGCTTTTGCAAACAAATTCCGGGTACTTCGTGAAAGTACGTACAGCAAAAGTCCGAATACAAAGGGTAGTACCAAAATGAGCCACAATAGCTGGGCGTAGTGGAGGGCTAAGGATTTTAGGAATTGCATAGTAGCATATCGTTACTTATTTTCAATCGAGTAAATAGGTTTTCCCACTCGAAGAATATGATTTTTCAAATCTTCGTTGGTCAAAGATTCAAAGTTAATCACATCAACATTGTAGGGCAATGAGCTGTCGGAGAAATCATTTTTAATCTTCCGTAATGTTTTGTACCATACCACATTGCCTGCAATCGCCATGTCAATATCGCTACCCGCATGATAGTTCCCTTTGGCACGACTTCCAAAAATAAGCACCTGTTTTACCTCGTCGTAGTTACTCAAAATACTCGATATGGTGTGCATATCTCGCTCGCTGAGACCATAATCAAGATTATTTGCTATTGACTTCATTTGCAAAAAAGTTGTGTAATTTTTCTATTGCCGGAAAAATTTCGTTTCGTAATTCCATTTCCGAAAGTTTAAATAATTCGCCGTCGTAATCGTGTGATAGTTCATTTCTCATATTCAAAGCGTCAATCAACGATTGGGCATAGTCGATATACCGCGCCTCTTGTGCTTGACGAAAAGTATCTTTGGGCGAAGGCTTGAATGCAAAACCTTTTTCTTCCAAGAAATCTTTCATTACTTTCCACGCAAGTTCTATGGTAAATTCAAAACGTTGAATTAACCCATTGCGTTCCAATTCATTTAATTTATCCTGCTTTATAGCCTCTTGTAAACGGCAAAAAGCCTGTTCAAAATTTTTAAATCGTTGTTTCCAGCGAATGTCCGGTGTTTTCATAAAAAATAAGTTTTTTATGTTTTCTAATTATGCAAATGTACTAATTTTTTATTCCCCCCGCTGCATACAGAGGGTAAATTTTTATATTCTGAAATTCCCCGAAATTTTCCATAGAGTAGCGAATACCGTAATTTCATGAATATTCTTATTATTGGGGGCAATAATATGTGTTGTTTTAATAAAAATGTGGGCAAAGAACAAAAAAATCGGCTAAAAAATATTTTCAGCCGATTTTTTTGTAACTTTTCAGAAAGCTCCGTTAAAAGAAGATTTTTGCAGGCAAAGCCTGTTTTGACAAAGCCGACTAAGGAAAATCGTAAACCAAACTTTTAGTCCTGTCTTTTCTGAAGTGTTATGCCCATTGCTTTTGCCATATCGTAAGTTTCCACATCATAGTCATCAACTGTTACTGTGGTAGGCTCAAGAACCAAACCAGCATCAACTGCTTGCTTTACAGCTCTAACCGTATTTGCCAACATTGGAACAGGCATACCATTCCAGTTATTGCAGACATTACGACCACGAACTGTAATTTCATAATTCGGATTACTTTTAAGTTTTGCTATAGAATCCAAAGTCAATACCTGACTTGCACTCTTACCAACATTTCCACATTTGTCTTTTGGCAAATTCGAAAAATCGATAGTTTCTGTTTTTGTTGGTTTTGGTTGCGGAGTTGGCTGTGGCTCATCATCTTTACAAGCATTGAATACTACGCTTGCCAAGCCTAAGGCTGCGAGCAAGCAAAATTTTGAAATTGTTTTTGTTGTCATAATAAATAAAATTTAAAGTTAATTATTTGTATTTAAGTTATTTCTAAAATTTTGGTATTAAAAAAGCGGACTTACATCCGCTCTTGAGGTCTTCGCATTACCCAACTCAACAAATATAAGCCCGCACTGCGAGCATTACACTTATTCTTGTTGAGTAGAGTTCTGAAATTGCGAAGTTTCAAGAGCTAGAATAGCAAAACGCTATTTTTTCATAAGTATCATAAAGTGCTTGTTAGCACCGAATTAATTTTTGTTTTTATAATTTGAGCAAATATACTAATTTTTTGAATATGCAAAAATCAAAAAAGAACAAAAAAAACGGTGCAATTACAACTGCACCGTTTTTTTTGTTCTATTATCTGCGTAAATCTGCGTCATCTGCGTCATCCGCGTTCAAAAAATATTACCCGCAATACTCCTGCCAAGTTTTAATCTGAATATCACTTTTCGATTTTGCCGAAAACGCTTGAATAAACGCGCTTGCCAAACGAGCATTGGTAAACAGCGGAATATTGTGGTCGATTGCCGAACGGCGGATTTTGTAACCGTTTGTCAATTCACGTTTGGTGTAATCTTTTGGTATGTTTATGATTAAATCCACTTCGTGATTGGCAATGAGCGCAATTATATCTTTGTGAGCATTTTTTTCGTCGGGCCAACTTACCGTTGTGGCTGCAACGCCGTTATTTGCAAGGAATTTTTGTGTTCCTTCTGTTGCGTAAATTGTACAACCCTGTGCATCAAGCATTTTGCAAGCATCGAGTAATTCAACTTTGCCTTTCAAATCGCCCGAAGATACCAAAATACCTTTTTTCGGTACATGATAGCCCACCGAAAGCATTGCATTCAAAAGAGCCTCATCAAAATCAGCACCCAAGCAACCTACTTCGCCGGTCGAAGACATATCTACACCCAAAATCGGGTCGGCTTTGTGCAAACGGGCAAACGAGAATTGCGATGCTTTTACGCCTACGTAATCAAGGTCGAAAGTAGAACTATCGGGTTTTTCAACCGGCTCGTCAAGCATAATTTTTGTAGCTGTTTCTATAAAATTGCGTTTCAATACTTTCGATACGAATGGGAATGAGCGTGATGCACGCAAGTTACATTCAATCACTTTTATCTCGTTGTTTTTCGCAAGGAATTGAATATTAACCGGTCCGCTAATGTTGAGTTCTTTTGCAATTTTCTTGCTTATTTTTTTCACGCGGCGGTACGTTTCTAAATAAATTTTTTGCGCAGGAAACACAAGCGTTGCATCGCCCGAGTGAACTCCGGCAAACTCTACGTGTTCCGAAATTGCATATTCTATGACTTCGCCATTTTTTACAACTGCATCAAATTCAATTTCTTTTGCATTTTGCAAAAACTCCGACACCACCACCGGATGTTCTTTTGAAACTTTTGCGGCAGCATCTAAGAACGTAATCATTTGGTCTTTATCGTAACACACATTCATAGCCGCACCTGAAAGCACGTATGAAGGGCGAATTAACACCGGAAATCCAACCTCATCAACAAATGCGCCAATTTCATCGTAGTTTGTCAATTCTTTCCAACGTGGTTGGTCTATGTGCAAACTATCGAGCATTGCCGAGAATTTATGACGGTTTTCGGCACGGTCAATCGAAAGCGGCGAAGTTCCCAAAATCGGCACATTTTGACGATGTAATTTCATTGCCAAGTTGTTTGGAATTTGTCCGCCAACCGACACTATCACGCCTTTTGGCGTTTCCAAATCAATCACATCGAGCACACGCTCAAAACTCAATTCGTCGAAATACAAGCGGTCGCACATATCGTAATCGGTAGAAACCGTTTCGGGATTGTAGTTTATCATTATTGATTTGTAGCCCAATTTGCGAGCAGTTTGCACTGCATTTACCGAACACCAGTCAAATTCCACCGATGAACCGATTCTATATGCTCCTGAGCCGAGAACTACGACGGAAGCCCCACCAGACCTCCCCTCAGGGGAGGCTTTCGAAGTCGTTCCGACTTCGGGTTCTCCCCCTGAGGGGGAGTTAGAGGGGGCTGTAGCATAAGTCATATACAAATAATTCGTCAAATCAGGGTGTTCCGAAGCTATGGTTGTTATGCGGCGCACAGCAGGCATAATTCCTGCATTTTTACGTGTGGCACGCACTCGCAATGATTCTTTTTCTAAGTTTCCGCTTGGGTTTTCAACATAGCGAGCAATTTGAAAATCCGAGAAACCCAATCGTTTTGCCTCTTTCAATACATCTGCCGGAAGGTCTTCGATTTTTGAAAATCCTGCCAACACTTTGGTGTAATCTACTATGTTTTTCAATTTTTCCAAAAACCATTTGTCGATTTTGGTTAAATCGTAAATTTTGTCGATTGTATACCCTTTTTCCATTGCCTGCGCTATTGCAAATATTCGCAAGTCGGTTGGGTTGGCAAGTTCTACGTCTAAATTATCGAACACAATTTCTCTGTTGCCCACAAATCCGTGCATTCCTTGCCCAATCATACGAAGACCTTTTTGTATGATTTCTTCAAACGATTTTCCGATTGACATAATTTCGCCTACCGATTTCATCGAAGAACCGATTTGACGGCTCACGCCTACGAATTTCGTCAAGTCCCAACGAGGAATTTTCACTATCATATAATCTACCGAAGGTGCAACGTAAGCCGAATTTTTCGTTCCCATTTCGCCAATTTGGTCGAGCGAATAGCCCAATGCCAATTTTGCAGCCACAAATGCCAGCGGATAGCCCGAAGCCTTAGATGCCAACGCCGACGAGCGGCTCAAACGTGCATTGATTTCGATAATACGGTAATCGTTAGTTTCAACATTGAAACCATATTGAATGTTACATTCGCCTACAATTCCAATGTGGCGCACCACTCGGCGGGCAACATCTTCCAACAATGCAATCTGCTCTTTGGTAAGTGTAATAATCGGCGCAACCACAATACTTTCGCCGGTGTGAATACCAAGCGGGTCGAAATTTTCCATCGGAACAACCGTAAAACAATGGTCGTTTTTATCACGAATTACTTCAAATTCAATTTCTTTCCAACCTTTAATACTTTCTTCCACCAAAATTTGTTTTGAATGAGCCAAAGCGCTTTCGCACAGTTCTGCAAATTGCGCTTCGTTTTCACAAATTCCCGAACCAAGTCCGCCAAGCGCATACGCCGAACGCACCATTACCGGAAATCCGATTTTATAAGCAGCTTTCAACGCATCTTCGTAATTTTCAACCGCTTGCGAAATTGGGGTTTTTGCCTGAATTTCGTTCAGTTTTTTCACAAACAAATCACGGTCTTCGGTAATCATAATTGCCTCAACCGATGTACCAAGTATTTTCACGCCGTATTTTTCCAACGTTCCCGAAAGGTACAGTTCTGTTCCGCAATTCAAGGCAGTTTGCCCGCCAAACGCTAAAAGAATGCCGTCGGGCTTTTCTTTTTTAATCACTTCTTCCACAAAATACGGGGTAATCGGCAGGAAATACACTTTATCGGCAACTCCTTCCGACGTTTGAATTGTTGCAATATTCGGGTTGATAAGCACGGTGCTTATACCTTCTTCTTTCATTGCTTTCAACGCTTGCGAGCCTGAATAGTCAAATTCTCCCGCCTGTCCGATTTTCAATGCTCCCGAGCCGAGCAAAATCACTTTTTTGATTTCTTTGTTCATCTTTTTTCTATTTTAATTCGTTACTCATCTCATTTTGCACTCTTTTTTATTTCTTTCTACTCCCCCTTTAGGGGGCTGGGGGGTAAAAAAAATGCGTTGGTAAAAAACCAACGCATTTACTATTTATAATACAAAGACCAATTCCATAAACCAACCAATTATGTCGAGTATGTGAAACGGCTTTGTCATTATTTTTCTTATTTTTAAAACTTGGCAAAAGTACACGTTTTTTATTATTGTGCAATAGCAAATTTCAAATTTTAATTAACAAGTTATTATTGTTCTTTTTGTTTACCACCCATAAACTCACTGTCTATCAATATTCTACCGCAATATTCACATACAATAATTTTTTTATAGCTACGAATATCTAATTGTCGTTGTGGTGGAATTTTGTTGAAACAACCGCCGCAAGCATCGCGCTCTACGCTTACCACAGCCAAACCATTGCGGGCATTTGAACGAATACGTTTGTAAGCACTTAACAAACGGTCTTCAATCACGCTTGCCAATTCTCCTGATTTTGCAGTCAAATCCTCAACTTCTTTTTTGGTTTCGGCTACGATTTCGTTCAACTCATTTTGTTTTTGTTTTAAATCTATGCCACGCTCTTCATGTTTTAATTGCGTTGCTTCTAACACAGCAGTTTTGTTTTCTATATCAAACGTATATTCACGAATACGTTTTTCGCACAACTCAATTTCCAATTTTTGGAATTCCATTTCTTTGGTAATCGCTTCATATTCACGATTATTACGAACTTCCATTTGTTGTTGTTCGTATTTCTTAATCTGATTTTGCGCCTCTTTTATTTCATTTTTCTTTACCGCAATGTTTTCTTTTCGTTCTGCAATTTCAGCTTGAATTTTTTCGATACGAGTTTGCAAACCAGCCAGTTCGTCTTCCAAATCCTTCACTTCGAGAGGCAATTCGCCACGCAAACGATTGATTTCATCAATTTTAGAATCGGTTTCTTGCAATTGATACAATGCTCTTAATTTATCTTCTACCGTAATTTGAGCGGTTTCTGTTGTTTTTTTTGTAGCCATATACTATACTATTATATATAATTAACCGGGTTTGTAGTAACCTGTGAAAAATTGAGTGCAAATGTAGGGAATTTTTTGTTTACAATTTCATAAAAAATCTCTTTTGTGAATTGTTCCGTTTCATAATGTCCCAAATCTGCTATAATTATCTGATTTTCAGCCCTAAAAAAATCATGATATTTTACATCGCCTGTTAAAAAAATATCTGCGTTTTGATTTTTTGCTTGCTCAATTAAAAAACTTCCGCTGCCACCGCACACTGCCACCCGTGAAATTGTAGATTTGCACAAAGGCGATGTTTTCACTACTTTACAGCCAAATATTTGCTTTATTTGCTCTACAAATTCACTCACAGGCAGAGGTTTTTCCAAATCGCCAATCATACCGCTTCCTGCATTTTCGTTGGTAGTTTGCAGTAATTGCACATTTTGCAAATTCAATTTCTGCGCAATTTTGTGATTAACGCCGTAAAACACCGAATCTAAATTGGTGTGCGCCGCATAAATCGCTATATTATATTGTATAGCTTTTATCACGCAACGTTCCACATCGTTTTCGCCACGCAGGTGTTTTAACCCCGAAAAAATCAGCGGGTGGTGCGCAATAATGCAATTTGCACCAATCGCAATTGCCTCATCTATCACTTCGGGCGTAACATCAATTGTGAGCAATGCCGATGTAATTTCTTGCTGCGGCGAGCCAACGAGTAAACCGGCATTATCGTAACTTTCTTGATACGCAAGCGGCGCAAATTCTTCTATGGCAGTTGTTAGTTCTTGTAAAATCATTGTTTGTATTTTTTTTGAAATGGATTGCTTCGTCGTTCCTTACTTCGACTGCGCTCAGCAACCACCTCGCAATGACGCTCTTTTGGAAGTTAGCACAAAGCCTCAAAAGAGCGTCATTGCGAACGAAGTGAAGCAATCCAATTATATAAGTATAATTAAGCCACAAATATAAAAAAAACGACAGAACTCGTAACGAATTCTGTCGATTTTTTTTGTGGAGCTGCGGGGAATCGAACCCCGGTTGCAAAGTTAAAACCCGCCCCAATCGGACACTTTTTTTATACGCTGATTATTAGCAATTTATTATTTTAATATTTTCTCTGTTTTGTTATTTTCGCTCCCCAAGTTCCTACACAGTTCCTCTACACCGCCTAAAAAATGCCTTTTTACGGCACTTTGGGTAAGGGTGTTAATCCTTGAATTTAATAATCCTTCCCTTTCACAATTTTTAACCTATCTTTTGTTTGGAGTTTATTGTAGTTGTCTATTTTGTTTTGCAAATCAGCAGGAAGGACTATTGCCCCATTTATTAATTCATAAACTCTCAATTGTAATTTATTTATATATTTTGGTGATACAACATTATTACTCCAATTTGTGTATGTATTATCTGGATTTTTTATTCTATACTCATTTTTAACTTGAAACGAAACTCTATAAGGAGCTTTATCGCCTTTGATTTCAATAGTTAAATTTCTTTTTGTCAATTCTAATTCAGTTTTTGCTTCAATATACCCTTTTGATTCCGATTCCCTTACAATAGTATTACATTCTTCCGTTGCAACAACATATATAGCACTCCAAACATCTGAATAGTTTTTATCATAAGTTGCTGTGCTTACTGTTTTTACAATATAATCGTCAATTTCTTTTAAAATGTCATTTTTCTTTTGACCAAAAGAGGTAAGTGTAGCAGTTAATAATGCTGCTAATAAAAAACTTTTTCTCATTTTTCTTATTTTTTGTTTTTAGGGAAATATAAAGTGTACTGCTGTCCGGTATAAATGTTTACGTGATGTGTTTCTTCGGTAGGATAGAAAAGGTACCCGCTTTTTTGAAGAACCCTAACAGTATATTCGCCAGTAGCTTTTTCTATTGATTTGGTATAGTTTCCTGCTACATCAAACACATAAATACCATCAATGTAGATTTGATACGGATTGTCTGATAAGTTTGATAATTTCAAAGTACCTGTTTTAGATTGCGGTTGTGGTGTACTGTCATCACACGAACTAAAAATTGTAATCGCAAATCCCACAGTTAAAAATAGAAGAAACTTCATAAATACTCTTTTCATAAATTTGTTACACTATATGTGTCGTGCGCAGCTTTTAAATTAAAAATGTTTGATATTTACTTTTTCTTTTTAAGCGTTTTTATATAATCATTCAAATGCTCAATGATTTCATCTTTTTTTCTACACTCCTCGCAAACAGCGTTTTTAAGAACGTATTCGTCGGGGTAAGTGATAATATCTATCACTCTTACACCTAGTTTATCTGCAATTTGTGATAATCTACCAAAAGGAATATCTTCCGAACGAGTTACATATTGAGAGTAAGTATTTTGTTTTACCCCTAACATTTCAGCTATTACAGTCTGTTTTACTTTTTTGTTCTTACGAACTTTCTCTATGTTTTTTAGAATTTCCATAACAATAAAATTAATTGGTTAATAATGAGGTTGTTGTGATTTTTTTGAAAAAAATATCTGTTTTTGTTTGTTTATTATCTCAAAAGTGTGATATTTGCAAAATCAAACCACTCCCCAAGGAGCGTTTGAAAACCGCGACACATTAAATTAAAATTAAGAGCAACAAAAGTGCCATTTAATAACCTGCGCGTCGCGGTGCAGTATTAAGTGGCATTTTTGATTTAAAAATTAAGAGTATGGAATTAAAAGACGCAATAATAGTTCTTACCAAAAAGAAGAGTAAAGAATATGGCGATACGGTTTATGGCGTTGCTATTTTCAGAATGGGAAATTCACACGCCGAATTTGCAGTAGGGGAACTTGAAGAACCTGCGATAGTTGGCAATCACACCAACTATGTGTATCGTGCCGAATACTATTACAGTCTTACCGATGCAATGGAAGTGTTTAACAATTTAAAATAATCAGTCATGAAAAAAGAAGAAATCACAACAATCGAAACGCTCGAAGTGGGCGACAAATTCAGAACCGCAAGCGGTAAGAAAGTGTACACTATTGTAGATTATGCCTTCCCGCATAATTTAGATTGTAAGGTATGGTTGCTCGATAGTGGGCATTATGTGAGTAATCCGGTTAAAAGAGTTGTGAAGCTATGAGCGTAAAAATCGTAGAAAATAACGTTGGTGATATGGTTCTAAGAATTACCGCCGAATATGAGTTGGAAGATATATTATGTGATGTTTCTGATACTGTTTTACTCAACTATATCAGTAATCATTTTTCAAATGATGATATAGCTGAGTTGTTGCGACATAATTCAAAATCTAAAATTCAAGAGTTATTTGATATTAACGATAAATGGCTTTCCGATTACAGCGTAAGCGAAATTATCAGCTATCTCATTCACAATGCTGATATTAAAGATTATGAAATTTTCAAAAAATTTGGATTTGAAAACAGTAAAATTGTTGCCGACATCATTGAACAAAAACGACCAAAAGGAATAGATGCCATTGTTGGCGAACTCGGCTTAAACAATATGGCAACATACGAAGAAATTTGCACCGAAATCAAAAATAAATTTTTCTTTAAACCATGAACACCCTACACCTAACACTTCACAAAAAGGCTTTCGATGTAATGACAACCGGAGCAAAACGGTTTGAAATCCGCAAACCAAGCGCATGGATTAAAAGCCGGTTGTTCCACAAAAACGGCAATCCTAAAACTTACGAAGCCGTGCATTTTACGCAAGGCTATGGTAAAAACCGTCCGTTCTTTATGGCAAAATTTATAGGTTTTGGCGAAGTAAAAGAAAAAACCAATTGGGAGTACTCTAACGGTTTGGTAGTCGAAACAGAGCCGGGCGATTATATGATTATTCTCGGCGATATTATTACCTATAAACTCTAAAAATATGGAATTTGAAGTATTAAAAGAGCTCGAAAAACAGACCTGCGCTATATTCGGCGTAAGCACAGAGGATTTAAAAGGACGTGAAAAACGGTTTCCTTTTCCCGATGCTCGCCATTACTTTATATGCAAAGCTGCCGATGCCGGCGTAATACCATTTTTTACAGCAAGGCATATCAATGCGAGTATTCCAACTATTCGCTATGCTCTTAAAAAGAAAGATAATGATGTGTATTTTATGAGTATCATAAATAATAAGATATAACTCAAAAATCCCCCCCCGTGAATGTACATATCCGAACAAGATAAAGAAAACATACTATCTCGCTCCGCAGGAAAGTTGATTGAGATTATCGGCAATTTCACAACGCTTCGCCCATCGGGCGCAAGTCATTTAGGCAAATGCCCCCTATGTGGCGAAGAACGAGGTTTAAACGTTTCGGCAGGTAAAGGCGTGTTTAAGTGCTTTAAGTGCAACGAGCTTTCGGGCAAGCGTCCTATTGATTACCTTATGAAAGGCGAGCGAATGACCTTTCCCGAAGCTCTGAAATACCTTGCCGGAGAACTCAATATTTTTATTGAAGAACTGCCGGCAAAGCCAAAAACACCGGCAGCTAAAAAAACAAATAAAACCGGTAAACTTGGCGTAAAAAAAGGCTCGTATTGCTCGCAATTGCTTGAAAGTAGCGGTTTGACCGTTGCCGATATTACGGCAAAAGTGTATAAAACCAACGATGAAAAAACGGTTTTTTCGGCAAAAACATTTAAACCCGGCACGATTAACGATAAGGGCGAAATAATCGCCGGCGACGATGTTATAATTGAGTACTACGATTTGGAAGGCAGTCCGTTTGTGTACGAATTGAAAGATAAAAAAGGCGTTGGCACAGGAAAATACCGCGAATATTACCGTGTGCGGTGGCAGTACCCCGAAGAACACAAAGATAAAAACGGCAAACCTTATAAATACAAATCGCCTTACGGCTCGCCTACGTTTATTTATATACCCGAAAAAATCCGGCAGGCGTATAAAAACAAGGAAAAAATCGACCACCTGTTTATACAGGAAGGCGAAAAGAAAGCCGAAAAAGCCTGCAAGCACGGAATGTATTCGATAGCAATTTCGGGTATTCAGAATTTAGGTTTAAACAAGCAATTGCCCGAAGAACTGATAAAACTTATTTCCTATTGCGAAGTAAAAAACGTTACCTTTTTGCTCGATGCCGATTGTTTTGATTTAAGCAAAGATTTACGCATTACCGACAATGTGGCGTATCGCCCAAATCTGTTTTTTAGTGCCGTGCGCAATTACAAGGATTATATGCGCGCGTTGGCGAACCGGAATTTGTATGTTGAAATTTACTTCGGCTACGTGCTTAAAAACAAATCCGAAGACAAAGGCATTGATGATTTGCTTACAAACACGCTCAAATGCAACGAGGACGCTTTAAAGGCAGATTTTGACCACTTAATAAACGAAAAAAACCTTACCGGCAAATACTTAAAACTCCACAAAATAACTACTGCAACCGACCAAAAAATAAAGGAAATTTGGCATTTAGATAATCCGAAATCGTTTGCCGAACTGCATTTTGATATTTTAAAAGACATGCCGGAGTTCACATTCGGTCGGCAGCGTTGGAAGTTTATTGATGGCGAACTTGTGAGTGCACAACCGGTTGAAAGCGATGAAAAGTTTTGGGACGAAATAGAGAAAAAAGACCGGCAAGGCAATGTGATAGGAAAAAGCACAGAGTTTAAATATGTGCGCTCTCATAATTTCCTGCAAAATCGCGGCTTTGGTCGCTATCGCAAAATTGACGGCAGTTTTGAATTTATACATCTCACGCCGCCAACAGTGCGCACTGTGCAACATTGGGAAATTCGGGATTTTCTCTATGAATTTGCCCGAATGAATTGCAACGAGGACGTAAATGAGCTTTTAATACGTGGCGGTGTGCAATATTTAGGACCGGACAAACTCAGTTCTATTCAGTTTATAGAGCCTGCATTTCAAAAATACAACGGCAGTGTGCAGCATTTTTATTTTGAAAATTCGGCGTGGGAAGTTACCAAAGCAAAAATTCAACAAATAGATTATGCTGCAATCAGCAATCACCATTTTTGGCACGATAAGAAAAAACAGTTCCCGGCGCAATTGATACGGCAACCGCTTATTCGCTTTTGGAAAAATGCCGCCGGTGGCTACGAATATTCAATGAGCGAAACCGGTAAAAACTGTCATTTTCTACAATTTTTGGTAAATGCAAGCAATTTTACGTGGAAAAAAGAGCGTATGCGTGCCGATGGCGACGCATCGGCAAGCATCACGCCCGAAGATTTGCAGGAAAACAACACGCATTTACTCTCGAAACTCTGTGCATTTGGCTACCTGTTGCTCGATTTTAAAGACCCAAACACCGCAAAGGCAGTTGTGGGAATGGACGGTAAGCAAAGCGAGGTGGGCGCAAGTAACGGTCGCTCCGGAAAGTCGCTATTTGGCGAAGCCGTGCGGCAAATAAAATCAAGCGTGTACATCAACGGTAAAAAAGCCGATTTAGAAACCGATACGTTTATTTGGAACGATATAATCGAAAAAACGCAATTTGTGTTTATCGACGATGTGCGCCCCCGTTTTAATTTTGAAAGCCAATTTGCCAACATTACCGGCGATTGGGCAGTGAATTATAAAGGCGGTGGGCGTGCTACGTTTCCGTTTAGCCTGTCGCCAAAGGAATATATTGCTACAAACCACGCTTTGGACGGCGAAGGCAGCAGTTTCAAAGCCCGTCAGTGGCTTATTGCGTTCAGCGATTTTTATAACGACACGCATCAGCCAAAAGATGACTTCGGTACGCTGTTTTTCAACGAATGGGAGTTTGAGCAATGGAATTTGTTTCACAATTTATGCGCTATTTGCGTGCAACTCTATTTGTCGTTTGGCGTGGTAGAAGCACCGGGCGAACGTTTGGCGCAACGCATTATTCGCCAAAAAATGGGCGAAAACTTCCTTGCGTGGGCAGAAGAATACTATTCCGATGGCGAAGATACCAAACTAAACGCCCGCTTGCCGCGCAAGGAAATTTACGATAAATATTTACAGGAGTTTCCCAACGAACGCAAATTTACCAGCGCGCAAAAATTCCGTGATAAACTGCACGCTTACTGCAAATGGAAAGGCTACACCTTTAATCCGCAACGCTACGATAGCGCAACCGACTTACCGCTCTACTTCGATAAAGACGGCAACCCCAATATTGACGACAAAAGCGGCGGCGTGGAATATTTTACTATTGGCAATGCGGATTTTTATAAAAAACCTGTGGAATTTGATTTTAATCAGAAAGTATTTTAAATGAATGATTTCAGCACATACCGACTTAACGACCTCGCCGAATTAGACGAATTGGAACGCGCCATTGGTACGGAAAAATTCTACGCATATCTCGAAGCTGTATATAAATTGTGTGGCGAACTCACTCCCGGCGCAGTGTACAACATTGCCGAAAATATCAAAGCCGAGAACCGCGAGTTATTTATAAAATTGTGCTGCCGGTACATGCTTTCACTCCAACCGAAAGGCGAGTGTAATATAGAGTTTGAGGATAAATATTTTACTGAAATACGAGGTGTACAGACTTTTAATGATAGTATGAGAGAATGGGACGAAATAAACAAGCAATGGGAAAAGAAATGACACACGGCTCTTTATTCTCCGGTCGCGGCACTTGGGACTTAATTGCACAAGAGCTGGGATTTGAAAACAAATTTAACTGTGAAAAAGATGAATGGTTACGACTTAACAAACT